>JAZLGO010000095.1:0-9310 GCA_045616305.1 Saccharofermentans sp.
GAAAAATTTGCCTGTTTACCGTGAATCCTGTTGGTTGATGACTCAGATTCACGGTAAATCCCGATTTTAGTCGCGGTAAAAGTGAAAAATTTGCCTGTTTACCGTGAATCCTGGTGGTTGATGACTCAGATTCACGGTAAAACCCGATTTTAGTCGCGGTAAATGTGAAAAAACGAATTATGCAGGTTTTGAATTTACACACAAATATGGACTTGACTGCGGAATCGGCGGCTCCAACCATAAATTCCGCAAGAATCAACGTTTTTCCTTCAAATTTTATGGACACATCTTGCGGAATTGTTATGCACAGTTTGCTCCAACTATTTAACCAACATCAAAACAGCCGCCTCTCTTCTGTATATAACAGCCGCCCCGCTTCTGTATAAAACAGAAGCGAGACGGCCGTTGTTAATCATTAATCTGTGCCAAGGCGCTGTTACGCCAAGCCCGCGTGTATCTTACGCGTTAATCCCATATGAAGCACAAAGAACCGCAAACTCAGGCGAACCTGTAAAGCCGTTGAACACTTCTTCATAGCATCCGCCGTTATTCAACACACTGAGCCACAAGTTATAGCCTGCTTCATCAGCTTCTCTGTCGAAGAATACCTTGTACATATATACTACAAACTCTTCGTTGCTTAAGCCTTTTGACATGAACTCACCGCTGAAGATAAATCCGTAAGCACAGGTGCTGCCTGTCTTTGAACCTTCCTGTAAGCCCTTAGTCCAGGCTGTAAATCCGCAGTAGTCCGGATATCTTGATAAGCACATCTTATAAAGTCTTCCTACAAACTCACCTACATCACCGGCAGCATTTATTGCATCATCGTTAAGTATTGATACTCCGATTATTCCGTACTCACCACACAAATTTGAAAACTCAGGTGAACTTGCAAAGCCTGCATAAACCTGAAGTCTTGATGCACCGTTATTTAACTGCTCTACCCATGAATTAAATCCTTCCGCATCAGCCTCACGACCGAAAAACATTGAATACATATCATTTACGAACTGCTCGTTTGATGTGTTCTTCATCATATACTCAGCACTGAATACGAAGCCGTAGCCAACTTCAGCGCCGCAGGAGTTGCCGCTGTTAAGCATATCAAGCCAGTACCGGAAGCCTGCTTCATCAGATGAACGACCGAGGCAAACATTATAGCAACGTTCTACGAACTCACCTGCGCTCTTGGTTGCGTTGCCGGTTGGCTTCTCTGTAGGAGGAGTTGTAGGGATAGGAATAGTAGTTCCTGAGCCGCCGTTGCCGCCGCCGTTACCGCCAGGTGTAGGTTCCGGTGATAATGTAGGAATTGCTTTACCGTCGGCAAGCTTTGCGCCGCAATCGGTGCAGTAGGTATCGCCGGTATATCCCTCAGCAGTAAGTGTCGCTGCCTTGGCATTCTTTACTTCGGTATGATTATGAGGACATTCCCATACTGCAGTATAATTAACATCCTCATTTCCTACTTCAAATGTTGCGCCTTCGTCATAGATTTTAGTTCCGTTTGACCAGCCGATGAATTTGAAGCCGCTTTTCGAGATGGAGGAAGCAGAAGGAAGTTCTATCTCACTTCCCGCAGCACACAAAATCGTATCAGGTTCCGTGCCGGTCGCACCATCACCACCTTCAAAAGATGCATGGCAACCCAAAGCAGATAGCCCCGCAAATATTTACCGTCATCGATTATTGCGAATTGACCATCTATTACTTGCGAATCGGTATTTGCATAAAGAGCATCAGTACATTTTGTTCCTGCACCGCCTACAAGATTGTAACAACCTTTGAACATGTCCATGCTTGGCACGCCGTCATAAATTTCCCAAGAACTATTCACATAAATTGTCTTAAGGTTTTCGCAGTTACAAAACATACAATTCAAATATGGGATGTTTTCAACCTCAAAACTTGTTAAATCCAAAGTCTCCAACTTCCTACAATCCTCAAAGATACCGGCTAAGTTGGTAGCATTAGATGTATCCCAATGTGATCAACAAAACTGACAAAAATCTCTTCATTCTCATTTTACTTTGCCCCTTTTCGAAAATATAAGTCTCAAGTCAAAAATACCTAATTATATACTCCGAACGTTTTTACAATATAATACTGACTATTTCAATATTCACTGATACGCAGGTCTCAGCCATCGGGAGGCAAACTTTCATATATACTGTAAATAGGAAGCAGTACTACTGATACCGCTATTACTACGATTAAGCATAATACAAGTAAACCAAACAACAAATCAATATATATTTGATTCATATCTCACCTTCAGTTAATCGAAAAAACATGTCAACTGTTTTATGCTAATCTTCAGAATTCCCGTCTCTTTTCGGAAGCAATCGCCACAAGGGCAAGTGCACCGGCAATAAGTACGATTCCTACTACAAATACCCAAGATACTGTATCTCCGGTCCTTGTAACCCCACCTTGTGTTGTCGGCGTCGGAGTCGATGTCGGATTGACGCTTGGTGTCGGATCAGCGGTAGGATCAGCAGTAGGATCAGCGGTAGGATCAGCAGTAGGTGTTGAGGATGGTGACGGAGACGGAGTCGAAGTCGAAGTCGGAGACGGAGTCGGAGTCGAAGTCGGCGTCAAATCCGCAGACTTAATCACAAACTGAATCGATACCGTTCCATCCTCAAAAAGAACTTTCAACGTATGTTCACCTGCTGTAAGTGTATTCAGATAAGATGCCTTCAAATTCAATTTCAATGAGCCGGAGGCCGCATCATAATTATCAGCGCTTACATTCTCACCATCAACCTGAATACCGGTAAACAGGCTGAACGTCTTATTGTCATCTACACTTCTGTGAATTACGTAATTCAGATTATCAGTGCTTTCGAGCTGCCACGTAAGAACGTCGTTTTTCTCAAAAGCATATGTAATTTCGCCGGTCCATTTTGCATACACAGTAACATCTTTTGTGATAGCAGAGTCAAAATCAAACTTCGTAGTAAATTCGGAATCCGTATACCAACCATCGAATGAATAGCCTTCTTCGGAAGGTGTAGCAGGTACTGTTGCTTTATAGCCTTCCTTTACAATCTGCGACGGAACTTGTGTTCCGTGACCGCACATATTAAAGGTGACAATACAGTTTACCGGAGTTACAGGTGCATATGTACCGCATATACTGTTGCTGTCAGCACCGGACACGGTAACCTTAACCAAAACGTTATTCTCCATAACAAAGGTAAAGGTTAAACCCAAACCACTATCAGAAAATATATAATCATTACCCGACTGCGTAACTTCCGCAGTAAGCAATTCATTCTGCGTTTCACTGTCGCCTATGACTGTCAATTTATCACCGGTGAACATTTTAATACCGTTCTCATTGATCCAAGCATTTTCTTCGTCGGTCGGGAAATCTTTAATCGTTGCAAGAATATCACCGATTGTGTACGGAAGGGGACTAATAAATCCTCTGCCGCCTTCTGCCTTCCATACTTCAATGTCATCTATCGGAATGGTTCCGGCTTCATCTTCAAAATACTTATGACAGGCATCGACACCATCCTTACACTCGTAGTAATCTTTATAACCTGCTGTCTCTTTAGTTGCTTCCTGACCGCTGACCTTTACAAGATTGTGGGTGTGTGCAAACAGATATTCCCCGTTATCCTCATCATTACCGGAACCTTCTGTTATGATTTTAACCAATTTATCAGAATCCATAACAAATGTAATCGTATACGAACCTGAAGTGTATTTATAATTATTTCCGTCTTTTGCTACGAGATCATCAAGAATATCATCTAAGCTGACATCACCAAATGTCAGACCGTTGTTACTATTTATATACAACTTGGAATCATCATCATTCTCCCATGCATTGCTTGGAACTGAATTATTATAAATTGGAAAATCATCAGGTAAAACATCGGCTATGGTAGTTGTCATTTTCTCAAACTCTGCCTTCACGGTAACAGCATAGGCAGGCATAACAAAAGTATAGGTACCGTTCTGTCCCGGTGTCAGTGAGACTTTTGCGCTTTCGTCTCCGGTTTTGCAGACAGTCAGATTCTTAAGCTGATAGCCTTCGGCAGGCTTAACAGTGACTTCAACCTCATCGCCTTCGTCGGCTTGTTCGGCAACCGTGACACTGCCATGAGTATCTGTTGTGCCGTTAATAATGGTAGAATTGTTAGGATAATAGAAATAAAGATTATATACAAATTTCGACTCAGTCAAAGCATCTTGGTTCGATATGGAAGTGTTCAGCGTACCGCCGTTATATGTTTTCCAGACGGCACTCAGCTTCTGACCTATGATGTTCATAGAATCGACTGTGCTGCTGAAGCTATAATCATCGGCATTATCGGTCGCGCCTCCGCCGACTTTCACATAGCGGTTGATAGTAATAGCAGTCATGGTTCCCATCAACGATTCATAGGTATTGTAAGTATCATCACCTTGCCTCGTCCAAAACCATATATTGTAATCTTTATCTCTTGTCATTCCGTTGCAGTCTTCAGCACTCAATGAAAAGCTACGCCATTTACGTTCGGCATCAGCCTGTCCCATATTGATTCTTGTACCGACGCCTTCCATTAAACTGTCAAATGTGGCCAGCGGAAGATTATTCCTATTGCCGTTTTTTATAATCTTATCTTCGCTCGTTTCTACAATATAGAAACCATAATCACGTCCGGCAATACAGCTGGCATCACCGTAATTGTACCAAGCTGCTGCACTGACACTTGTAATATTTCCGGATTCAGCTGTAATAACCTTCAAATCCTTCCAGTCAAAATTGTCGTCGGTAAAATATTCCGAGGTGTCATCATGAACAGCCGCAAACACCTGAATCGGCATAAATGCAAGCAACATGATTGCTGATAACAGAATACTGATAATACTTTTACATTTTTTCATAACCCTTCTCCTTCCGCTTGTTCTGCCGGATATGTCGCAAATATTTTTTATAATTATACTCTGATAATGCTGTATCTTTTAAGTACGGTTTGTAAATGATTGGTGAATTCAACCAATTCACTCGCAGAAGTTACACTGTATTCCCCATTTTCGAAAAAAACAGCTATATGCTCTGAAAATGATTTTTTTGAGTAAAAAGCACAGCATATGAAAAATTATCCGTATCCTAAAGATGCTGCTATAGAGAGAACAATTTGATTTGGTGACAGAATTAATTAAGTAGAAGACCGGGAATCTGTTCTGATATATACACGGTAATCTTCGGTAGTTTCAACCGTCTTATAGCGCGATTCAAGTTCTCCGACTGATGTCCACAAACCATCACGTGGGGTTACCAAAAGCGCTTTTGTATTTAAATTGTCAGCAATATAAGCGACTTCATTTTCGGAAGGATTTCCGGCAAAGAAATCAACCACATTTGCATAAAGAGCAAGAGTCTCTTCCTCAGAATAAGGTCCGGAAAATGAAGTGACTGTATATGTGACATCCGCAATCGGAGTAAAGCGTTCAGCATAATAGGAAAACAAGTAATTCGTGTTTGAGCTTCCCGCCGCGTCGTAAATTTCCTTATACCCTTCCGGATTGCACAGAACTAAATCCTCTATACCGGTATATTCGCGAATGATGTCCCAGCCTTCAGTTGCACGGGCAAACTCTTGATGAATGGATGTACCGAGATCAGACACAGTACTTTGTTCTATCAAATCCCGACAAAAAATAACAGGCATCAATATCATTAATGTTGCAAAAGCATAAGCGATAATCTTCTTTCTTTTCTTAATCCATTCATATAGTTTACACAGAAGCAGCGCAGCAAAAATATACAGCATATCTCGCGAGGCTGTAGTAGTGCGCCAGCCGTAATCATTTGTAAATACCGAACTGTGGATTACAAATACACTTAAATAGACAAGTACAACATAAATTCTGCCAACCTTGGCAAAGGATTCTTCGGGCAGAACTCCAGGAATAAGAACCGCAAATAATCCAAGTAAATAGGAAGGTCCGATATTGGCAGGTAATACAACAAAATACAGATTAAATATCGAACCGAGAATTTCTCCGATTCCGTTTGCATCGGCATAGGCCGGAAGCATTCCGAACACAACAGGTGTATCTCCGTTGCCTTGACTCAGCAAATAGAACAGGAACCCTCCGCACAATATAAAGGCAACCGCAAGCATCAACAATTGCGGTATGAAATTCTTATTGAAGCCTTTGCGAAAATGCTTATCAAACAAATAAAACGGAAGAATTGTAACTACAAAAATTACAGTGCCAAATAAGCCGGCATAGATTGAAGTGCAAAAAGCGGAGGCTGCTAAAACACCAAGCGCTGTTCCATATCTAAGAGATTGCTTTCTGTCACTGCATTGCAGAAACTCAATATATGTACTGATAAAGATGACAACCATTATGCCGGCATAAATATTATGCGGTGTCCAAATGGTGTCATTAATCAGTGACCAAAAGCCTACATATTCAGTCGGGAAAATTTTATTCTGCCATGCAGTCGGTAAAACAGTTGAAAGAACAGGCATTGCATAGCCCGTAATGCTTACAACAAACAAGAAAAACAGGGATTGCGTTTTCTTTGCAGACTTAATAAGAACAGCTCCCATTCCCAGTATGGACAACATAAATGTCATACCGATACCGGCAGCTCCGGAAGAAAGCGCCGAATTTCCGCACAAAATCGTAGGTTGCGCAACAAGCGCCTGCCATCCGAAATGATAGACTGAAGTTATTAACTCACCGTTATTTGCAAGATACGGATTAATCGGAGGAAGTCCCTTAACTGCAATTGACTGAATTAAAGCAACTCTCGCATGATCGAATGCAGATGGAGTAAAATAAATACCGCCGTTAATCTCGCGCGGAATTGCACAATACATCAGAAATACAGATAACAGAAAAAAAACGACAATGTATATCCACAAACATTTGTCCTTTATAAAGAACAATCTTCTTCTGCTGACAGCAATAAAGTAAACAGCAACGGTCAACATACAAATGATAAATATCCGATTATAGGGTAAAAACATTCCGAGACAAATACAAAGAGAAAGCCAAGTTGCAGAACCTATCAGCGGAGCAACCATAAAGTAATACAGTTTATCGGTTTGGTTGTCGGTTTTAGGAAAACAGTATGAAATAAGTGTCATTCCGAGAATCGAGAAAAACACCAACATAACAATCGATATAAATACTGAAGTCAAAAGTGTTGTAATCATAATCTTACCTCTACAATACTATTCCACTTTTGAATATTTTCGATTGTAAAAGCTCTGTACATACCATTAAGGATAGTCCTTTGGGATACATAATTTAATAATTCGTTTGAAGATTCAATTTTCTCAATCTCCTCATCTTTTACATATTTTGCAAATTCAACAAACATTTGTTATTTTCTCCTTTTACTTATATCTTAGAAAATTGTATCATTCATAAAATTCGAATTTACGGTAGCCCGTATTCTCAAAATCGTTCTTCCGATAATTCGGGCTATCGGGGTTTAGTTTTATCATCCTTGATTATTATTAAAACATGCACCACAGCATGTAAGGTGGAATCTTTATCACATCATTTTCAACCGAGAAATTCTTGGGATGAATAATAATCTGCGTTGCAATTTTCTTTCCAAATACTTCCTTGAATCTTCCTAATGATGTTGTTGTATAATTTTTCGAAGATTTAACTTCTATTGGATTAATTTTATATTTCACCTTGCTATCATTGGAAAGCAAGAAGTCTATCTCTATATCATCTTTATATAATCCAAGAATATCTCTTTTCTCTATGTCTGCCACAGCAAAAACTCTTCCGTCTTTTTAACGCAGCGGCAACAGTACGCAAAGTAATATACCATAAATTGTAAACGATACGCAAGGTACTTGTTGATTACCTCCTGGTTGGGAAGATTCGATTTTCGAGAATAAGAATAAAAAGACTGCACCCTAATTCAATATCAGTAACTAATGTATTCCAACAACATATCCGGTATGTACTGGTAATGATGACTTCCCTCATAAAGTTTGAACTCACAATCACCGCCGTGTTCAATGATAGATTCATATACAGCCTGCGCACCTTCTATAGTTGAAGGATGACCGTTATAACCTGAAGCATAGTCCGGATCTTCGAGTTCACCCGCCGTAATATAAACAGACTTATTTATAGTACTGTTACGCTCCCAATATCCGCAATAATTGTCAAAGACCTCGCGTCCCATTCCCTCATGCAATCCCCAACGCGCCGGACTTCCGATAATATATCTGCCAAACGGCTGATTCCCATGCAAATCCGAATTAAACAGACAATAAAACGAGAGAACACCACCATCGGAATGACCGTAAAATACAGACGTATCACAATCGATTTTATACATCTCACTTATAAGCGGCATAAGATTGTCGTTAATAAAATTATCTGCTTTATTACACAGCATAGTAAACAACTGACCGCGTAAATTTCCGTCTGCACCGTTTAAATTATAATCATATCCCAAAGTAACAATAATCATCGGCTGAGCTTTGCCATCAGCCATTGCCTGCCACAAAGTCGGGGCAGAACCAAAGCGCCATACCGCATCCGTCAGGAATAAAACCGGATACGTCTGATCAGAATCGTAATTCGGAGGAAGAATCACATGCACCAGGAAATTCATTCCCAATTCGTCATCGGTAATGTGAATTTCCTGAACTGAATCCTTGATTGCTTCAACTTCATCCGGAACATATTCCCAGTCCTTATCACCCGTACTTCCCAAAGAATACCAAATATTATGGTTCTCCATAAAATGTATAGGCGCTTCAACATAATCACCGCTGATAACCGCATCCCAGACTTTGATTATGTCCTCATATCTTAGATCATACCCAGTCGAAGCAAAGTAATCATTGGCAACAGCCTCTTCCAAGAATCCCGGAAGCCAAGCCTTAAATTCCTCATAATTCTCAAAAGATTCATTTATATCAACAGTCTCACCGCTTGGTAACCCGAAGCTTTGATAAATATCGAACTCACCGCCGTCGTATTCCGGATAGTTCGGCCAAAACAGCACCGGTTTACCGTTTATATAAGCCCCAAAGATTCTTCTCGGACTCGGATAATCCTGCGCCGACTTAATATCTTCCTCTAAATAAGCTTTCAAATCCTCCGAGAGAAAGACCGAATTCAACATTATTCGGTCATATTTTATAACATCTTCCGAATCACCGATTTCCAAAAAAGCACCACCAGCTTAGCTGGTGGTTTCTATGTTTCGGGCATAGCCCTCATGTTACTAGCCGCGCTTCACGCGCTCAAGGTGCCTGCCAGCATGCGCAGGTTTACTTGCTACCCGTAAACGGGTCTATCTGAT
>JAZLGO010000096.1:0-10684 GCA_045616305.1 Saccharofermentans sp.
AAATATGCGTTTTTTGTCGCCGCCAGCGACGTTTTGAGGTAATTTTGGCGACGCCTGACCGCCGCGTCTCCTTGCGCACCTGCGTCACACTGCCGGCACGGACATTGTCTCGCTGCCTACCGCCGCGTCTCCTTGCGCACCTGCGTCGCACTGCCGGCACGAACATTGTCTCGCTGCCTGACCGCCGCGTCTCCTTGCGCACCTGCATACCTGCGTCGCACTGCCGGCACGAACATTGTTTCGCTGCCTACCGCCGCGTTTCTTTGCGCCTGTATACCTGCGTCACACTGCCGGCACGGACATTGTCTCGCTGCCTACCGCCGCGTTTCTTTGCGCACCTGTATACCTGCGTCGCACTGCCGGCACGCACCTCGCGACTCTTACCCGGATATCTCAAAAATCATAATGTCCGGAGAATTGAAAAATCTCGGAATAGGAAGGGATTCACGTGCTAGACCGCGACTTACGTACATAGTTGACGTATCGTTTAACTTATATTCACCGTCTACATAATGTGGGAAAAGGCCATCGTGCGGGGTGTAAACGCCGGTTTGCGTAAAAGGTATTTTCCACTGACCGCCGTGAGCATGACCGCACAAAACCATATCGAAATCATAATGCATATAAATATATCGAAGACTCGGTCTGTGTGAGACAAGAATTTTGTAGTGCTCCGAATCGCATTTGTTGTAAGCTTTATTCAGTTGTTTTAATACATAATCATCACCGAGATAATTATCGTCAATACCGCATATGTCGATTAAATTGCCGTTGACTTCTATAGTGGAGCAGACGCCGTCGAGCACGGTAACACCGCAGGAACGAAGATAATTTTTAAAGTCGGTTAATTGTCCGCTCCAACACTCGTGATTTCCTGAGGCATAATAGCACGGATAAACAGCGGCGAGTGATTTTACCAGAATCGCTGAGTTCTCGTTGCTTCTTTTATCATCGAAAAGGTCGCCGCCGAATATTACAATATCCGGATGCGCTTCATTAACCTCATCAACCAACTGAGATTGGTTCTTGCCGTAATAACATGAATGAAGATCGGAGAGAAAAACTATTTTAACCGTGCAGTTTTCTGAGATTTTCGCTGAAGTGATTTTAAAGGTCCTGACAATCGGAATCTCGCCCAGAACAGTAAGAATAATTAATATGATAAGTAGTAAAACTAAAACAATTTTTAATGATTTGTGCTTCATGCATATATTTTACATAATTTGTTTGTGCACTGCAATTAAACAATTGTAATTCTAATAAAATATACTTTTCGGTGTTATAAATAGTTGATATAATTTTATCATTAATTTAAAGGAGGGCAAAGGAAATGCCGGAATTGACAGGTACAATTGTTGCGATTGCAGTTATTCTTGTTATTGTTATTATTTTATTCTGCTTGGGTTATGTCAAAGCACCACCTGATATGGCTTATATTATCTCAGGTCTTCGTAAGAAACCAAGATTTGTAATGGGTAAAGCCAGTGTAAAGGTTCCGTTCTTTGAACGTCTCGATAAGCTCTCACTTAAGCTTATTCCAATTGACGTTAAGACCAGCAATGCAGTTCCGACTGCGGACTACATTAATATAAATGTAGATGCTACTGTAAATATTAAGATTAGTAATCAGCCTGACAAGTTACATCTTGCTGCTGAGAACTTTCTTAACAAGAATTCGGACTATATTGCCAGCGTAGCACGAGAGGTGCTCGAAGGTAATGTCCGTGAGATTGTCGGTAGAATGCGTTTGGAGGAGATGGTTTCAGACCGTCAGAAGTTCGCTAATCTTGTTAAAGAGAATGCAGAACCTGACCTTGCTGCAATGGGACTTGATATCATAAGCTTTAACGTACAGAACTTCGTAGACGGTAATGACGTTATCGAGAATTTAGGTATTGATAATATCGTTAAGATTAAGAAGGCTGCTGCTATTGCAAGAGCTGAAAGCGAAAGAGATATTAAGGTTGCTCAGGCAGCTGCTGATAAAGAGTCAAATGATGCTGCAGTTGCTGCACAGACAGAAATTGCTAAGAAACAGAACGAACTTGATATCAAGAAGTCTGAGTTGCAGCGTGAAGCTGATACCAAGAGAGCTATGGCTGATGCCGCTTATGAGATTCAGAAAGAGGAACAGCGTAAGGTTATCGAGGTTACAACAGCAAACGCTAACATCGCTAAGCAGGAACGTGAGATTGAGTTGAAGCAGAAAGAGGTTGCTGTTCGTGAGCAGGCTCTTGATGCACAGGTTAAGAAGCAGGCCGAGGCTGAAAGATACGCAGCACAGCAAAGAGCAGATGCAGAGCTTTATCAGCGCCAGAAGGATGCTGAGGCTCGTAAGTTTGAGGCTGAACGTGCCGCTGAAGCAAGAAAAGCGCAGGCTGAGGCAGATAAGTATGCCAAGGAACAGGAAGCTGCAGGTATTCGTGCTGTCGGCGAAGCTGAAGCTAAGGCTATTGAAGCAAAAGGTATCGCCGAAGCTGAAGCAATGGAGAAGAAGGCTGAAGCTTATGCTAAGTATAATAAGGCAGCTGTTGCCGAGATGCTCATCAAAGTTCTTCCTGATATCGCAGGTAAGATTGCAGAGCCTCTCTCAGCTATTGATAAGGTTACAATTATCGGTGGTTCTGAAGGCAGTAACGGTGTAAATCAGGTTGCAGGCAATGTTCCTGTAGTAATGGCTAAGGTTTTTGAGAGCATGAAGGAAACAACAGGAATAGATCTCTCTGAGATTGTTAAGGCTGATACATATGATGCTAAGGTTAACCGTAATGTTAATGTGTCTGGTCTTGAAGGTCTTAAGGTTTCCGTTGATGATCCGCAGAAGCTTGCTGAGTCAGTTGTAAAGGAAGTTGAGTGTAATACAAATACAGCTCCTGTACAGGAAGATTTGCCGAATGATTACGATATGTCATCAGAGGATGAGGAAGACTGATTATCAAACTGAATTAAACGGTCGCGCCCCGAAGTGTAATGCTTCGGGGTGTTTTTTGTTTTGTCGAAAATGTATCTCGCAACCGGTTGACTTATAAATGTATTCACTCGCATTTTCGGCCTGTGATATAATGATTGAGTTGTGACAGAGGAAATTATATTATAAACAAAAAAGTATTGTCATCGGTGATGCGCGGGATAGAGGTATTACTCATCGCGGAAGTACTGAACTTGAAGACGGTGTGGTAAGATGATTTCATATTAACTGCAGCTGCCGTTGAGATGATAACTTGTATTTATAAATGTAAAAAAGAGGAAAAGAAGTGAACAAATTAAAGAGAATGATTTTGTGCAAGGCCTTAATATCTGCGTTGGCGTTAGCTTTGTTTTTTGTCTTGTTGGCAGTGGGCTCCGGATTTTATTTTCTCGGAACTGATACGATGAAGTACTTATTTATGTGTTCAGACTTAAAGAAAATGACCGGATTGGATTTTGATGAGGATAAATTCGTAAAATTTGAAGCTGACGATATTTTGGGAGTTTATGCTGAATATGAGAATGGTGATGCTTATGTAATTGAGTATGAGAACGACGACGGTGATACCGAATACATCGGTATGTTTTACTCAGACTCGGATCAAAGCAGGCCTGTTGATTTTGCAGAGAATGGCAAAGGTACATTTAAAGACAGAGGTATGCTGACTCCTATGAGCAATCTTGAAGAAATGTACTATCGCAATTTTTTTGAGATAAACGGATTTGATGAAGGCGTAACAGATAAACTTAACGATTTTTATATAGTGTGCGTTCCTTTTAGTGAATTGATAGATGTATACTTTATAGGCGGAGCAGCATTGGCACTTGCTTTTTTGATCGGAGCAGTTGCGGTAATAATAAGTGCAATTCGTAATTCAAATACTAAGTTTATTACGACTTTTGCAAACGAACACGGCGTAAATGATGAAGAAATTGCCGAAGATGTACTTAACGGAGAGCTATATGCCGATGTAATGATCGGATCAAAATATGCTTTGAGATTTAAGAAAGTAGCTACGGCGACACTTATAGCTTATGCGGATATTACCGAGGTGTATCGTGTGGTGAGCAGGCAGAACAGTAACAATACTACCGTTTTTGTTCATCAGGTTTGTCTTAAGCATAATAACGGAGTTGTGAAAAGAATTAATGTTGACGGAGAGAAGGCAGCTACAGAGTTGATTCGTAAAATTCAGGCTAAAGCGCCGCATATAATAGTAAATGAATGATAAAAGCAAGCGCATTAATCCGATATTAAAATGTGATTATCCTGATCCGGACGTAATTCGAGTAGATGATACCTACTACATGATCAGCACGACCATGTATTTCATGCCGGGCGGAGTTATACTGCGTTCCTATAATTTGAGAGATTGGGAAATCTGTTCATATGTATTTGATTATATAACCGGAAGCGATGCCGAATGTCTTCGTAACGGAAAGAGTGCATACGGGCAGGGTATGTGGGCTGCCACACTTCGTTTTTACAAAGGCAAATTCTATGTGGCTTTTGTTAGTCACAATCAGGAGAATACACACCTTTATACGGCGGATGATATCAAAGGCCCATGGAATCATAAGACTATAGCCGGATATTATCACGATGCATCACTCCTTTTCGATGATGACGGAAGAACATATATAGTATCAGGAAATACGGACATAAGGCTCATTGAGTTGGATGATGAATTGTCGGGACCAAAGCCCGGAGGAATAGATAAAGTAATTATAAGAGATAAACGAGATGAAGTTATTCTTGGCTATGAGGGCTCGCATTTCTATAAAATAAACGGCAAATATGTGCTGACCTTGATTCATTGGCCGAAGTATAACGGGCGTCGCACGCAGGCCGTGTTTGTCAGCGACACGATAGACGGCACATATGAAGGCCGTGATGTAATGTGGGATGATGAAGGCTTCAGAAACAGCGGAAGTGCGCAGGGCGGATTGGTTGATACGCCTGAAGGACGCTGGTTCTCAATTGTGTTCAGAGACAGCGGAGCAGTAGGAAGAATTCCTGTGTTGATACCGGTGTGTTTTGAGGAAGGATATCCGATTTTCGGAGAGAACGGAAAAATTCCTGCAGATTTTGACATAGAGGACAATCGTCCGGGTTATAGGTATGAGCCGCTGTATAAATCCGGTTTCGGAGGGCTTCAGTGGCAATGGAATCATGTGCCTGATATGAGCTTGGTAAAAATCTCGGAGGACAGCTTGGAGATTACTACCGATGAGATTGCGGTAAATCTTACTTATGCGCGTAATACATTGACTCAGCGTACAATGTTTCCTGCGTGTGAGGCTGAAGTTACGGTTGACGGGAAGAATTTACATAACGGTGATTTTGCGGGGCTTTGTCTTTTGCAGAGCGGATATGGGTTTATAGGAATTCACAAGCGGAATAATGCGCTTTTTCTGACGGCAGTGAAAAGGGATATAGAAGAAGTTTCTTATGAAATCGGTAAGCGTGATAAAGAGCCGGGAGAGATAATATATGAGGTGCCTTTGGAAGGCGATTGCGCGAATGTGATACTCCGTGCAAGCTTTGGAGAAGACGACGATTCTGATACAGTGGATTTTTTTGTTCGTTCCCGAAAAGGTGAACGTATCTGTGTAGCTCAGCCACATAAATTGATGTTCAGATTGGATCATTTTACCGGCGCCAGATTCGGTTTGTGTGTGTTCTCAACTGAAGAAACAGGCGGAACTGCTTCTTGGTATAATTTCAAATATTGTGTATTATGACAATAAAAGCCGTATAGAAGTAAAAAGAAACTGACACTTTACACAAATAAAAATAAAAAATTTTAGATACTTCGTAAATGTTAAGCTGCTGATCAAAATTGCTATACTTACATTCAGGGGAAAGCATTTCTGTGTTTTTAGGAGATATGCTATGAAAGTATGTATTTTGTCATGTAGCCCTAAGGGCGAGAATTCACTGACGTTGAGTTCTGTTAGGTTCCTTGAGAAATTTTATCCGAATGATGAGTTCCGAGTACATATAACAGCCTCGGTTAATTGTCCGGATGAAGCAGTAAAATCGTGTGCAGATGCCGATCTTGTTTTGTTTGCGGCAAGCATTTTTCATTTAAACGTGCATGCGCAAATGATGTCAATGCTGGATGATTTGTTGGCTAAACTTAAAACAGCTAAGAATAATGATTTGTCGGACACCTTTTTTACTTGTGTTACGACAAGTAATTTCCTTTATGATGTAGGTGCTCACGCATATATTAAGCATTGGGCGGATAATAATCATCTTAATTATCTGCGAATTCTCTCTCTTAAGGATGATTCGGTTCTTGAGGAATGGGGACGTGAGGAACTGTTCAGATGGTTTCAGTATACAAAAGATACTATTGAATACAGAAGAAGCGGCGGCATTCCTAAGGTTACGAAGCCGCGCAGAGTCTCAATAATAAATGACGGGCTTTCTTCAGAGAGGACTGACAGAGTAAAAGAACTATATGAGGAACGCGGTTGCGAGGTCAAAGTATTTAATATTCAGGACAAGGTGATAAAGCCGTGTGTAGCATGTTTTGCCTGCTACAGTAATCGCAAATGCTGTATAGAAGATGATTTTGAGAAGCTGGTTGATGATATCGGAACAGGTGCAGATATATTTGTAACTATGGGTAACCTCAAATGCGGCATGCTCAGCCAGCAGTATAAGTTCTTTACTGACAGACATGTTCAATTCGGACGTGCGGGCTCAGGTGATGAGATAATACATATGACACTTCTGGAGACAGATGAAGATGTTGAGAATCGAACAAGAAGCTTAACGGAATTCAGTCAATGGGAAGAAGCAACCTGCGGCATAGGCCGTGAATATCATGTAGGTGCGTTTTTCTCAAGAATATGCAGTGAGGATGTTGACATCTCTGATTACATTAATGATTCCGTTTTGGTAATGAATAACGAATTGTACGGTCAGCGTAATACCTTCAGCGAGACACTTAATACACGCTTTGCTGAACTTGCTTATATGCTTCAGTATATGTGTCCTGTGGATTTTGAGCATTACAGACAGGAAGGCTACTATAATGACAGACCGATTAATATGAATGTGGATTATATCAACGATATTAAATCCGGTATGTCGATGAATAAAATGCGTTTAGTGACATATAAAGACGAGATGTCTAAGATTAACGGTGCTCCGATACTTACAGAGCGACGTAAATATCGCAATATGTCATATGTTGAACACAGACGAATGGGAGATGCGTTAAGTAAAGAGAGCAAGCCGAAGCTGTTCGCGAGATTTGCCAGAAAGTAATAATCAGTTAAAATTAAGGAGGAATGTTATATGTTAAGAAAAATCAGTTTGAGAATCAGTCTTTATATGGCGATTACTATGAGCTTTTGTTTATCAATTATAGGTAATGTTGAAGGATACATTATGAGCGGTGGGAAGCGTCCTTTACCTGCACTTATAACAGGAATAGCAGTCAGCTTTGTTGTCGGATTTATCATATCTATGCTTATCGGTATGGTTGTTCCTATGAAGAAAGTTGAGGATGCTGTTTGTCGCAAGGCTCATACATCCGTAAAGTCACTTAAGGGAAAACTTCTTAATACATTGGTATCAGATGTAATCTATACTCCGATAATATCTACAGTACAGGTAATACTGGGTTATATTCAAATGCCTGAGAATCAAAGACCGCCGTTTATCGGCATGTGGTTATCATCAGTTGTTATTTGCATGCTCTTCGGTTATATAATAGTCTTTATTTTCCAGCCGATTTACATGAATAAGACTTTCTCAAAATTCGGAATAGAAATGTAATCTACAAAAAAACAAGCTGAATTCTTTACTATCTGAGTAAGCGAATTCAGCTTGTTTTTTATGATTTGATTTATTCCGAAATCACTCATAAAACTCTTCGTAAACATGTTTGCTTCGATATCCTCTGTTGAACAGACTCATAAAATCGAATCTAAGGCGATCTAAGAAAGAATTGCGAAGTGCGTCTTTTTCTTCTTTGACAAACGGCAGCGCAATTTTAAGAGTTCCTTTCCAAACCTCATTGTTCGGATTTGTATAGTAAGCTGCGTTAAGCGGCAAAGGATAGTGTGTACCTTTCGGTGAGTACTCAACAAGTTTTTTTAACAGCGCTCTTAATCCAAAAAAAGTAACAGGCAAAGATATAATTGCAAACAGAATATTAGTACAGAATCGTATGATAATGAAAATAATTATCGGAACAGCGACGGTTATAATAAGGTAAGTAATCATACGAGCTTTCTTAATTTTCTCTTCCTTCTCATAGCATGACGGCAAATCACATGCGATTCTTCCGGTCTGGCCGTTGACAATAACGTTATATACCGTTCCGCCAAATTCATATTCAGCAAGATAGAACGGAAGATAACAGCTCTCAAAGACTAAGTCCTTACAATAGGATGCATTCTCGGATATGGTTATTTCTTCGTTTGGCGCATGATAGTGTTTTTTACAGTAGCGTTCCATTCCTTTACGAATCCTTAAACCGAAGTGATCGTCCTGTGTGACCGGGTGTTTGTTTATTTCCAGTATCTCTGAATCTTCAAGGAGCGAGTCTTTTGTATCCAACGGTTTCCTATCAGTCACATAGAACGGTTCGGCAGCTTCTGCCAAACTGCGTTCTACCTGATTGTTCAAAACAAAAGGTACGTTGTTGATTGAGACTAAAGAACTATGTTCGAAGGCGTGCGGAATATATGCCTTGCTGCTTGTAACATCTTCAATCAACTCCCTTGAATTCCCTTTGACATCAACGGTACACTCAGCACTTACCAGAAGATGGGGAACAAAAACCTTGCGCAGATTGCGAAGTTTAACATTTGCTTTGAATCCGTTAGGCATCATTTCAACTTTGTTAAGCCAAACATTGAATTCAGTACAGACATCTTCTTCCTTGATACGAAAAGGCAGGTAAAAACTGCATTGCTTTGAACTGTCATCATAGTAATCAAGTGACGAATGCTTTTCTTTTTTCTCATTAAAAATCGAACCGCAACTTTTGCAAAAAAGCAAATTGAAGTTTTTACCGTATTGTAATTCATTGCCGCAGTCAGCGCATATATAATCGTTTGTATTTGTCCATACAGGTTGCATAGTGTTCCTCACTGATATCTGTTAATACTTATATAATAACCGCCTTTACTATTGTACTGTTTGTAATTCCCGAAAATCAATAAAAAAGCGAATAATATTGCTATAATGTGTTTACATATTATTGTGTAAAGAAAGGAAATGAAAAGATTGAAAAGACGTATTTTGTCGATGCTTTTATGCATCATGATGTGTATTACAATTCTGCCGATGGTGGCTTTTGCCGCCGGCGGCGATGAAGGACCTAAGGCATATGCAGTGTTAGATTCTGACGGTACTATGACTATGGGTTGTTGGGAAACAAAACCTAAGAGGGCTTATGATGTTCCGAATTTAAGTGCGGAACAAGATTCCAGTAAAATTCCGTGGAATAACACGAGTAAATATATTAAGAAAGTAGTATTTGATCCTACTATCAAGAACTATAAACCTACGTCAACGAGACATTGGTTCTCGTATTGTGAGAATTTGGTTTCCGTAGAAAATGCGAACTATCTGGACACCTCGTTTGTTACGAATATGAGTTATATGTTTAACTGTTGTAAATCACTGACATCCCTTGATGTATCCGACTGGGATACCTCGTCTGTTACGGATATGCGTTCTATGTTTCATAGTTGTAAATCACTGACATCCCTTGATGTATCCGACTGGGATACATCGTCTGTTGTGGATGTTAGTAGTATGTTCGAGGGGTGCGGCAACCTTACAATTCTTGATGTATCCCAATGGGACACATCGTCTGTTACGAGTATGTGTTGGATGTTTTCATGCTGTTATTCACTGAAAACTCTTGATCTATCCAAATGGGATACATCATCCGTTGCGGATATGTGTTACATTTTTTACTGTTGTAGTTTACTGACAACCCTTGATTTATCAGGTTGGGACCTATCTTCTGTAATATATGCCCCTGGTGAGGATATAGGTTTAGGCATTTACGGTATGTTTTATGGTTGTAATAAACTCGAAACAATCTATGTGGATGAAGAATGGAATTTTTCTGATTCGGTAAAAATTAATTCAAGAGTTATTTTTATAAATTGCACTTCATTAAAAGGTGGTGCGGGTACTGCATATAAAGAAATTTATGTTGAGAATTGGCCAAACGACATAAATTATGCTCATATAGATGGAGGTGAGTCAAATCCGGGTTATTTTACTCTCCGTTATTATATGTCATTTGACATCGGAGAAGGTGTAACAGGAAAAGCTCCGGAGAGCATTCTCGTAACACAAGGAGAACAAATCACATTACCGGCTTCATCTTCCTTCTCGAAAAGCGGTTGCAAATTCACAGGCTGGTCAGACGGAAGTAAAACCTATGAAGCGGGCGAGAAATACACAATAGGATCTGAAGCAGTTAACTTTACTGCAATATGGGAATGTATTCATGAGAATACCGAAGTAAAGGGTGCCAAGGCAGCTACACTTACTGCTGAGGGATACACCGGCGATACCTACTGCACCGATTGCGGCGCAAAGGTTGCCGACGGTAAAGCTATTCCGACATTAGCACCGGAACCTACACCGACGAACAGTCCTAAGCCGACCGGCGGCGCGGGCAACGGTGGTTCTGGCGGCGGTAACGGCGGCTCAGGCAGCGGAAAC
>JAZLGO010000097.1:0-28941 GCA_045616305.1 Saccharofermentans sp.
AACGCCTATTCCAGCGACGCGGCGGTCAGGCGTCGCCAAAATCACCCTAAAACGTCGCTGCCGGCGACAAAAAACGCCTATTCCAGCGACGCGGCGGTCAGGCGTCGCCAAAATCACCCTAAAACGTCGCTGCCGGCGACAAAAAACGCCTATTCCAGCGACGCGGCAAGTTTTGAACAAAATGAAAGGACCTGCCTCTCTGTGAATTAATCACTTTTGAGACAGCCCCTTAAAAGAATTCATTTTTGTTTATTACATTACTGAGGTCTTAAGAACATCGAAAGCACGCTTGGCAACTTCTCTTACATAAGGATCAGCATCAGCGAACGCGAGCTTCTTTACATATTCCTCACAATGCTTTGCATTGATTGTTGCTGCAGATGTAGAAGCTGCTGCACGTACAGACGGTGATACATCTCGCAAAAGCGGAATCAAAGCCATTCCGCTTTCATAAGTCGGAATATATGCCAACGCTTCAGCAACTGTGGCTCTGATATCATCCTCTGAATCGTCAGCAAATTTCAGAACGGCATCAATCTTTTGCTTGGCTGCCAATTTCATTATCTTATCACGAACCTTGTCAACTTTTGCCATAAACAACACCTCTTATTCTAAACTCACTACAGAAAAACAACCAAATACGTAAACGTCACTTGCAATAGGTTGTAAATTCAATAAAATATAGTGGTAGAGAAACCCAAAACAATATTCTCTTATATTTAATTTTTACACTTTTCTGCTGTGTTTGTAAATAAGTTTTGGTAAATATTTACAAAAAAATGCAGATAAATGGCTAGGGTATTTAACGTTAGAATGCTAGCATAGGAGGTGCGTTTTATGAGACAAAAATTAAGAGTTTTATCAGTTCTATTGTGTGTTGCTTGTTTATTTTCCGACTGTTCGCGACGTCTTCCGTCGGAGACTGCTCCTGTTACTGTTTCCACTACTGTTGAGACTTCAGCAGAGACTGTTGTGGAAACTGTAATTGAGACAACTGAAGAGATAACCGAAGAGGAGACAACCGTAACAGAAACGGAACTTGTTTTCAGTACTCCGGCAGTTACTGAGAGAGTAGTTGATAAGAACGGACAGCTTCACGTAGAAGGAACCAAAATATTAAATGAGAATGGTGAAGTTGTACAACTTAAAGGTATGAGTACTTACGGATTAAACGGTATGTACAAATTCGTAAACAAGGATACAGTACAGACACTGGCGGAAGATTGGGGATGTTCGGTTATTCGTATGGCTATGTATACCATGGGTAATTCCGATGGTTATATTCCGAATCCTGAAGAATATTATCAACAGATGGTTGATTATGTTCAGCTTTGTATCGACCAGGGTGTATATGTAATCATTGATTGGCATATTTTGTTTGACGGTGATCCAAATGAACATAAAGAGGAAGCTATTGATTTTTTTAACAGAATATCTGCTCTTTACGGTGAATATCCGAATGTAATATATGAGATTTGTAATGAGCCAAACGGTGAGTGCTTCGGTAACCCTGAAGAGACTGTTAATTGGGAAAATTCTATTCGTCCGTATGCTGAGGATGTTGTAGCTACAATACGTGCCAATGATCCTGATAATATAATCATTATCGGTACAGCTACATGGAGTCAGGATGTTGATGAGGCTTCACTTAATCCTTTGGAAGGCGATAACCTTATGTATACTTTCCATTTTTATGCCGGTTCACATGAACAGGACCACAGAGATAAAGTACAAACTGCGCTCGATAACGGATTGCCTGTTTTCTGTACAGAATGGGGAACTACATATGATTCAGGAAGCGGATTTGTAGATACGGAAGAGTCAAAGATTTGGCTTGATTTCATGGATGAGAATGACATAAGCTGGTGCAATTGGTCAATAGGCGGCTCAGTAACGGAGAGTTCAAATGCTTTGAAGTTTGCTTCAAATATTCTGACTCCTGAACAGAAAATTCAAGGTCATTGGCCGGATCAGTTTATTACTAAATCGGGTATTTTCGTAAGATGTATGATTTTGGGCGAAGAATATGTACCTGAAGAGTAAATTACACTGAAGCAATTTTTGAACAGAGGCTGTCTCACTTTAATTATTTTGAGACAGCCTTGTTTGTATTTTGTGTTGTTCAGATGTCTACTTTACATCTTTTCAGATTTAATTGTTTTGATATAATGGATTGGTAATAATTATTTCCGAGGTATTGTTTTTTGTTACACGCAAAAATTAAGAGTTTTTTTTCTTGCGTTTTATTGGGTTGCGTATTAGCGTTGCCTTTTACTTCGTGTACAACCGATTTTTTTTCAATGACGAAAGAGACAACAGAGATTGTAACATCCATGACTGCTGCTGCTCCGGTTGAAGTTTCTGAGACTTCAGTTTCTGCTTCAATTCAAGAAACTGTAATGTCTCCTACTCCTACACCTACACCGACTCCCACACCGACGCCGGAACATATACTTGTGAGTTTTGCAGGTGACTGTACACTTGCTGAAGCTTTGGCTTGGAAGGGTTCATCTGAGGGATTTGTCAGTGTTGTCGGTGATGATTATGACTATTGTTTTCAAAATGCTAAGAAATACTTTCAAAATGATGATATGAGTATTGTTAATTTTGAAGGTACTTTGACTGACAGTACATCTCATATGACTAAAGAATTTGTTTTCGGTGCTCCGTATGATTATGTAAATATGCTTACTAATGCCGGGGTTGAGGGTGTTAACTTGGCAAACAATCATTCCTTGGATTATTGGCAACAAGGGTTGGAAGATACTCAAAAAACTTTGGATGAAGCCGGTATTTTGTGGTGTTACGGAAGTAATACTGCTGTATTTGAGGTGCGGGGAATAAAAATCGGAATGTGTGGTTACGATACAGTGTCAAACGGCTATGGAACGGATATGATGTATGCTGCAATAGATGAGTTAAAGTCTCTCGGATGTAATATCATAATTGCTTCTATGCATTGGGGTGTAGAACGTGACTATGAACCACGTGGCGATCAGGTGGCTTTCGGTCATGCACTTATAGATCGAGGAGCAGATATAGTTATCGGACATCATCCGCATCGTTTACAGCCTATAGAGAAATATAACGGAAAATATATAGTGTACAGTTTGTCCAATTTTGTTTTCGGCGGTAACTATTCATTATCAGATCCGGATTCTGCTATTGTTCAGGTAGAATTTGTTATGGATGAGACGAATACATATTGTGTTGATTATAAATTAAATGTTTATCCTTATCTTCAGACAACCCAAAGGCCGGGCAATGATTACTGTCCTTATGAGCTTCCTTGGGGCAGTGAAGATTATTACCGCGTATTGAGTAAATTAAATTGGTCGGATGAGGATGAATAATTGTGCAAATGAACGGAAACATTTATATGACCATTGTTATGTAAATAATTGTAAAATATGCTTATCGTATTTTTTTTGTTACTGAAAGGAATGTGAACAAGATGGCTAACAAGGTAATGATAGTAATGGGATCAGATTCGGATTTCCCTATTATGGAAGGCTGTTTTAAGCTTTTAAAGCAATTCGGTGTCGAATTTGAAGCTAATGTTGCTTCAGCTCACAGAACACCTGATCGTGCTACAAAGCTTGCTCGGGAAGCTAAGGACAACGGTTTTAAAGTAATTATTGCAGCAGCAGGTTTGGCTGCTCACTTGGGAGGAGTACTTGCCGCCAATACAACTTTGCCGGTAATCGGTGTTCCTGTTAAGGGTGGTGCTTTAAACGGTGTTGATGCTCTTTATGCTACCGTACAGATGCCTACAGGTATTCCTGTTGCCACAGTGGCCATAGACGGAGGAACCAATGCTGCTATTCTCGCAATTCAGATGCTTGCTTTGTCGGATGAGCGTTTGGCTGAACAGTTTACTGAGTACAAAGCAAATCTTGCTGCTTCCGTAGATAAAAAAGACAAAGCTCTTAAAGAGAAAATTCTTGGTATGGAGGATTAAGTTATGAGCGGATTATTTGGTTGTATTGATTGTTCCGATAAGGCAACAGATGTTGCTAAGACAGCATATTACGGTGTGTTTTCTTTACAGCACCGTGGTCAGGAATCAGCAGGTATTGCTGTAAATAACCACGGTACTTTTATGGTTCATAAGCAACAAGGACATGTAGCAGATACATTTGATGATGTCGTTTTGTCTACACTTCAGGGAAACTGCGCTGTTGCTACGGCAAAGACTGCAAAGTCAAGTGAGACCGGCAGTGATGCTTTACAACCGACACTTATAAAGTCTCGTGCAGGAAATGTTGCATTAAGCTCTTGTTCAGTTATTTTAAATGAGAAAGAGATTAGAGAGAAACTCACCGATATGGGTGCTCTTTTTCAGTCCAATACTGATTCAGAGCTTATTTTGTCTTTGTTATCACGCAATGCTGTTAAGACAAATACGGTTGAAGAAGCAATTATGGAAACCATAAAGGAAATAAAGGGCGTTTATGCTTTGATTTTTATGACGGAGGATAAACTTATAGGCGTAAGAGATCCATACGGAATGCGACCTCTTGTTCTCGGTCATAAGGATAATATGTGGATGCTCAGTTCTGAAAGTTGTGCTTTGGATGCACTTGATGCTGAGTTTGTAAGAGATATCGAGCCGGGTGAGATTATTTCAATTTCTAAGGATAATATCGTATCTACTTACTTTGATAGTTCCGTATCTTCTGAAGAAAGAGTAAAGAAAGGTCAGGTTTGTATTTTTGAGTATGTTTATGTAGCTCGTCCTGATTCTGTTATAGACGGTTCAAGTATTTATGAGTCAAGAGTTATGACAGGTGCGGCTCTTGCTAAGGAACATCCATGTGATTGTGATTTGGTAATAAGTGCACCTGATTCAGGTAATGCGGCTGCTTTGGGATATGCTAATGCAATAGGTATTCCTTACGGAATGGGACTTTTGAAGAACAGATATGTTGGAAGAACCTTTATTCAGGGTACTCAAGGCGAACGTGAACTGGCTGTAAGAATGAAATTTTCAGTGCTTAAGTCAGCTGTAGCAGGTAAACGTATCTGCATTGTGGACGATTCGCTTGTAAGAGGAACAACTACTAAGTACATTATCAATTTTTTAAGAGAATCAGGTGCTAAAGAGGTTCATTTAAGACTTGCATCTCCTGAGGTTAAGTTCCCTTGCTGCTATGGTGTTAATGCCTCAAAGGGCAGTGAGCTTCCGGCACGAACTATGTCAGACGATGAGATTTGTAAGATGATAGGCGCAGATTCTTTGGGTTATGTAAGCCTTGATGCTCTTAAAGCTTCACTTAAGGGAATTCATTGCGGCGTATGCTCCGCTTGTTTCGACGGTAACTTTGTAGCAGGATGTTGTGACGGAAATTGTCCTAATAAGTGATTTATATATGACTGGAGAGAACTAATGAAGATTGCGGTTTTTGTATCAGGCGGAGGAACAAATCTGCAGGCGATTATCGATAATATTAATAGCGGTTATTTGTCTGATGTTACCATAAGTCTTGTTGTGGCTTCCAATGACAAGGCATATGCGCTTACAAGAGCAAGTGAGAATAATATACCGACAGTTGTTCTTTCAAAGAAAGAATATGCCGATTCGAATGAGTGGGATGAGCTTGTATTGAAGAATGTACGTGAATCCGGTGCGGAACTTATTGTTCTTGCAGGTTATTTGTCATTGCTCGGTCCCAAGGTGATTCACGAATATTCAAACAGAATTATTAATATTCATCCGGCGTTGATTCCGAGCTTTTGCGGTGCAGGAATGTACGGAATACATCCGCATGAAGCTGTATTAAAACGCGGTGTTAAAGTATCGGGTGCCACAGTTCATTACGTTAATGAGAATTATGATGAAGGTCCTATTATTATGCAGAAGACTGTTGATGTTTTACCGGGTGATACACCTGAAATATTGCAGAAGCGTATAATGAAGGAATGCGAACAGGTTATTCTCCCAGAGACAATCAGAATGATTGCTGACGGAAAGGTGAGAATAGAAAATAATATTGCTATAGTAGAAAAATAATTATATCGGAGGTTTCTATGGAAAAGTATGACATCGCAAAACTTTTGAGTTCAAATCCTTATCCGGGAAGAGGTATTATTATCGGTAAGTCACCTGACGGCAAGAAAGCTGTTACAGCTTACTTTATTATGGGCAGAAGTGTTAATTCCCGTAACAGAGTATTCACTGCAACCAAAGACGGAATAAAGACTGAGGCTTTTGATCCTGCAAAATTGTCTGATCCGCACCTTATTATATATTCGCCTGTAAGAGTTCTTGGTAACAAGACTATTGTTACTAACGGTGATCAGACGGATACTATTTACGAACTCATGGATAAGCAGCAGACATTTGAGCAGGCTTTGAGAACAAGAGAGTTTGAGGATGATGCTCCGAATTTTACTCCGCGTATATCAGGTATAATGCATGTAGAGAACGGTGAGTATAATTATGCTATGTCAATTCTTAAGTCAGCTGACGGTGACGGTTCTTCATGTCAGAGATATACATTTACTTATACAAATCCTTTGTGCGGTGACGGTAGATTCATTCACACATATATGGGTGACGGCAGTCCGCTTCCTTCATTTGAGGGTGAGCCTGAGAAGGTTCAGATTCTTGACGATATTGACGAGTATACAAATCTTTTGTGGAATAATCTTAATGAAGATAACAAGGTGTCACTTTTCGTAAGATATATAGATATCGCTACATCTGAGTATGAAGACAGGATTTTGAATAAGAATAAGTAATTTTCTTTTCGAAAAGGTTAACATAAGAATTTTTAATATGAGGAGATAAAAAATGGCTAACGAAATGTTATTGAAGTATGGTTGTAATCCAAATCAGAAACCTTCACGTGTTTATATGAATGACGGCGCAGAGCTTCCTATCGAGGTTTTGAACGGTAAGCCGGGTTATATTAACCTTCTTGATGCTTTCAACGGATGGCAGCTTGTTAAGGAATTAAAGGCAGCAACCGGTCTTCCGGCTGCAACTTCTTTTAAACATGTATCTCCTGCAGGTGCTGCAGTAGGAATTCCGCTTACGGACGTGCTTAAGAAGATTTACTGGGTAGATGATCTCGGTGATTTAACTCCGCTCGCTTGTGCATATGCCAGAGCAAGAGGTGCAGACAGAATGTCTTCCTTCGGTGATTTTATCTCACTTTCGGATAAGTGTGATGTTTGCACGGCAAAGATGATTCAGAGAGAGGTATCAGACGGTATTATTGCACCTGATTACGAGCCTGAGGCACTTGAGATTTTGAAGACAAAGAAGAAGGGTAATTACGCAATTATCAAGATTGATCCGAATTATGTTCCGGCTCCGATTGAGCATAAGGAAGTATTCGGTATTACATTTGAGCAGGGCAGAAACGAGCTCGTTATTGATGATAAGCTTTTTGAGAATATTCCTACAGCTAATAAGAATATTCCTGCACAGGCTAAGATGGATCTTATTATTTCTCTTATTACACTTAAGTACACACAGTCCAACTCTGTATGTTATGTTAAGGACGGTCAGGCAATCGGTATCGGTGCAGGACAGCAGTCAAGAATTCACTGTACACGTCTTGCAGGAAGCAAGGCTGATAACTGGTGGCTTCGTCAGTCTCCTGAAGTTCTTAATCTTCCTTTCCGTGATGATATTAAGAGAGCTGACAGAGATAATTCAATTGATCTTTATATCGGTGAGGATTACATGGATGTGCTTGCTGAAGGTAAGTGGCAGAATATTTTTACAACAAAGCCTGAAGTGTTTACTGCAGAGAAGAAGAGAGCTTGGCTTGATAAGCTTACCGATGTAGCTCTCGGTTCTGATGCATTCTTCCCATTCTCAGATAATATTGAGCGTGGTTACAGAAGCGGTGCAAGATATATTGCTCAGCCAGGCGGATCTGTGAGAGATGATCTTGTTATTAAGTCTTGTGATGATTTAGGTTTGGCAATGGCATTTACCGGAATCAGACTTTTCCATCATTAATATGTAAAAAAATACCAATCAGCGCATCGGCTTTTGCCGGTGCGTTTTGCTTTTCGGGAATTAAGGAGGTGCAGTTATGGACTTTGAGGAAAGAATATCTGAGTTTAGAAGACTTATAGACAGAAGTAAAAGTATTGTCTTCTTCGGCGGTGCCGGCGTATCGACGGAAAGCGGTATTCCGGATTTCAGAAGCAAGAACGGTCTTTATAATCAGCATGATGTAAAATTCGACCGATTTTCTCCTGAATATCTTCTGAGCAATGACTGCCTTTACAGCCATTCCAAGGTTTTCTATGAATTTTACAGGCAGAAAATGAATGTGGACGGAATAGAGCCTAATGTTACGCATAAGAAATTAGCCGAACTTGAGAAATCAGGGAAATTGTCTGCTGTAATAACACAGAATATTGACGGTCTCCATCAAAAGGCCGGTTCAAAAAAAGTTTTTGAGGTTCACGGAACGACGCTCAGAAATTATTGTGATCGCTGTCATAAGTCTTATCCTTCGAATTATATCTTCAGCTCTGATGAAGCAGTACCGCATTGTACTGAGCCTGATTGCAGGGGGATGGTAAGACCGGATGTTACACTTTACGGAGAAAGCTTACCGAATATAGCTTGGGAAGGCTCGATTCATGCATTGAGTCATGCTGATTTGCTGATTATCGGAGGGACATCAGGTGTAGTTTATCCTGCCAATACGTTGGTAAGATGGTACAAAGGAAGCGATACTGTGATAATAAACAAGCAGGAAACATCATTTGACAGAATGTGTTCGCTGGTTTTTCATGAGAGTTTAGGTGAAGTTTTTGGAAGAATATGATTTTTTGTGTTAAAATCAATAGCAGTTTTTCATATGGAGGATTTTTTAATGAAGGTTTTAGTTGTCGGTTCAGGCGGAAGAGAACATGCTATTTGCTGGACATTGAAGAAGAGCAGTAAGGTAACTGAGCTCTATTGTGCTCCGGGTAACGGAGGTATTGCCGATATTGCCACATGTGTACCGATTAAGGCTACAGATATAGATGCTATGGCTGATTATGCCAAGGAGAATAATTTTGATTTGGTTTTTGTAGCTCCTGATGATCCTCTGGCTTTGGGACTTGTTGATAAACTTGAAGAGAAAGGTGTAAGAGCCTTCGGCCCTCATGCCAATGCGGCAATTATTGAGGCTTCAAAGGCTTTTTCCAAGAAACTCATGAAGAAGTACGGTATTCCTACAGCTTCATATGAGATTTTTGATGACATGTCAAAGGCGCTTGATTATCTTGAGACACAGGAAATGCCGATAGTTATTAAAGCTGACGGTCTTGCTTTAGGTAAGGGTGTAATTATTGCACAGACATTGGATGAGGCAAAGAGTGCAGTTGTTTCAATGATGGAAGATAAGGCTTTCGGCTCTGCCGGAAATACAATAGTAATTGAAGAGTGCATGGTAGGACCTGAGCTTACAGTACTTGCATTTGCAGATGGTAAGACTGCCGTTCCGATGATATCTTCAAGAGACCATAAGCGTGCTTATGATCATGATGAAGGTCTTAATACAGGCGGAATGGGTGCAGTAACACCGGGTGCTGATATGACGGATGAACTTAAGGAACAAATAAGAAATACTATTATTCTTCCTACTATAGAAGCACTTAAGACAGAAAACAGACCTTTTAAGGGTGTTATTTACTTTGGATTAATGCTTACCAAGAACGGTCCTAAGGTTGTTGAATATAATGCAAGATTCGGTGATCCGGAGACACAGGCTATTTTACCGCTTCTTGAGACTGATTTTATGGACATTATTGATGCTTGTATAGACGGACATCTTGATGAGGTTGATATCAAGTGGAAGGACAAGTGCTCTTGTGTTGTTGTTATGGCGTCAGGAGGTTATCCTCAGAGCTATAATAAAGGATATGAAATCAGTGGAATTGATACCTGCGGTAAGCTTGTTTTCGAGGCAGGTACTGCCGTAAAAGACGGAAAGAAAGTAACTAACGGCGGTCGAGTTCTTTGTGTTTATGATGAAGGTGATACTTTGGATGAGGCTATCGATGGTGCATATGAAGGCGTGAAGAAGATTTCATTTAAAGATATGCATTTCAGAACCGATATCGGAAGAACATTGGGCTGATTATGAGAATAGGTTTTTTTGGCGGAGCATTTGATCCGATTCATGAAGGACATTTGTCAATTATTCGAGGCGCCGTTGACGCGGGCCTCGATTTAGTTATTGTAATTCCAAGTGCCCGGGCAGTTTTTAAGCGCGGCCATGCAATATCTGCTGCGCCTTACAGGTACTATATGTCTTTACAGGGCTTGAACTCTCTTCCGGAGAAATATCTTAAGAAAACAGTTTTGAGCGATATTGAATTCAGACTTTCGGGAATCAGCTATACATATAATACTGTTTGTGCATTGCTTGACGGTAATTATCTTAAAGAAATTATCGAGAATTTTGCCGGTAAAAAAACTGCAAAAAGGTACAGTGAAGAGGATAATTCATATTATTGGCTTTGTGGTTCAGATATATTGGAAAGCTTTGACAGTTGGTATAAGCCTGCCGAGCTTTTATCAAAGGTGTCCTTGATGACTGCAGTTCGTCCGGGTTATGAGTTTGCTGTCGAGAATAATCGCAGAAGATTGGAAGATAAGTATAACACTTCTGTTTATTCGTTTGAGATAGACGGTATAGAAATTGCATCGTCTTCAATAAAGCAGAATCGTAATTTTGATAATCTTCCGGTCGAGGTTAAAGATTTTATACATACGCATAATCTGTATACGGAGCATAATGTTCTTGATGATGTAAAGGAAGAAACAGCGACGGCTTTTTACGAATATGCATTAGATTTATTTTTTGAATTGTCTGCAAAGCGTATGCTTCATACATTAAATGTAGGAATTTATGCTGCACAGCTGGCGTTAATTCATGATTGTGATTCAAATAAAGCTTTGATTGCAGGAATACTGCATGATTGCGCTAAGGATTTACCTGTTAAGAAGCAGGCTGAATATGCGGAGTTGTATGCCGGCAACGTTTTTAACAACGAGAAGCTTTACCATTCCCCGGCGGGTGCGTATCTGGCATTAAATAAATATCATATCAAAGACACAGAAATTCTTGATGCGATTAAATATCATACGACCGGACACGGAGGTATGACATTGCTTGAGTCTGTTATCTATCTTGCTGATAAACTCGAGCCGTCACGAACATATTCAGACCTTACCGAGATGCGTAAGGCTGCTTTATCAGACATAAACAGAGCAATGAAGCTGGTAACTGAAGAAGTCAGAGAGAAGTTTGTATCGCAGAATCGCGAGGTGCATCCTCTTACTTTGGATATGATGCGGGAATTTACCTAGTTTAAGCTTAGTGTTATAATCGTTTTAAATTTTATTTTCGAAAGGAAGAATTATGGACAGTAAAGAGTTGGCAGATAAGATTGTTGAAATTCTTGATTCAAAAAAAGGTATCGACATTGAAGTTATATATATTGCTGAGAAAACAACTTTGGCAGATTATTTTGTAATATGCACAGGTAATTCAACTACGCAGGTAAAGGCTTTGGCAGATGAAGTTGAGGTAGTTTTAAAGAATGAGTATGATATTATCCCGGATCACGTTGAGGGAAGAGATAATAATCGTTGGGTACTTGTGGATTATAAGGATGTTGTTGTTCATGTATTCCATCCTGAAGAGAGAAATGAGTATAATCTCGAACAGTTATGGGAAAGCAAAAGACATATTGAAGGATAAGGAGAATACACCTTAAAGGCACATTAATAAGTGCGGTGTCTTGTCGTGACAAACGGAGATAGGAATGAACAATACCTTAAAAAGAGTTTTTTCTTTAATTGTTGCTTTGATATATATGTTCAGTTTGTCTGCGTGCAATGCTGATTCGCGTGCCGCAGTAGTTAAGGCTGCGAAGAATTTTACAGAAAGCTTAAAAGTCGGAGATGTTGAAACATATGCAAAGATGCTTGATAAGAATTCTGATAATTATGATGAGCATGTTGATTTTATAACTGAGTGGTTTGATGACAGTGATTTGGAAAATATAGATGAAGAGGAAAGAAACAAAGTAAAAAAAGCAGTTTTTGATACGTTGTCTTTCAAAATTGATGAAGATTCTGCTGAGGCATATGAGCAGACAGGTGAAGGAACAGTAAACGTACTTGTCGAATATGTGGATTTCAAGGACCTCACTGAGAGGAAATGGAATACAGGTTCTGTCGATGTTTTTTTAAAAGCCTTAGCCAACTGCAAAAGAATGGTGAAACAGACGTTGTCATTAGATTTTGTTTTGGAGAGAAATAATTGGGTTGTGGCTGATTTCTCTTCTGTAGAGAATCTTCTTCATTCTCTTGAGTTTAACTTTCATTTCGGGAAAGATTATGAAGCCGGAATAGATTATCTTGAATGGTGGTATTCGATTTCTGAGGGTACACATATTTATTGTGATACGGATATTATTACGCTTTGCGCTAAACTTAATGATATAGGTCAAGGTTTTTTTTGGCAGTATTATTATACAGTTGAATACAAAAATAAAGAAATTTATAAGAGTTCTGTCAGAACCTATGCAGATACAGATTATATTGATGCATTTTTGTTTTGCAGTTACGAAGGATGTCCCTGTAATGATTCCGGATGCTATTTTGCACCAGGTAAATATAAGTTTTCTTTCTATGATATTAACGATAACGTTTTTGCCGTCGATACATGTTCAGTGACGATTTCTGCTTCGAGTGACATTGAAGGCGGAGATGAGGCTGTTGAGCGGTTTGACGGTAATCCTGTCGGAATGGATTTGCTTAAGAAATATACAGAAGATACCGAAGATACTGAAGATACCGAAGGCAAAGAAGATTTTGAGTTTGTCGAAATAAAAGGTAATGACGGTTGTACGATATTTTACGATTCTGATTTTTATGAGCAGATTAAGGAATATTGTTGGTGGGATTATGCAACTTCGACAGCGTGTCACGAATATAATACTGAAACCGAATACATGGCATATTCGTTAATGGTAGATGAATCATCATTTATGACCGTTTATTATGAGTATTATAATATTGAGACCGGTGAATTAGTATTTGCAAAATCTGTCTCTCCTACTGTTTATGAGGATGGAACTTATTACGATATTGACTTTGAGGTTGAAACAGGTTTGGTTCAGGGTTCTTATATGTTGATTGTTATGGATAATTCACATAAGAAGATATTATTAACATCAACGGTGGAGGCAGTTGAGTAATAGTTATAAAATGAGGTTATGTTGTCATTTATGCTGTTGCAGAAGGTTGCAACAGCATATTTTTTGCTTTATTATATCTTTGATATTTTTATGTGTTACCGGAGTTTAGTGATTTGTTGCATCGAAAGAACAGTTTTTTTACTCTTACATTATCAGCAGTATTGCTGCTTAATATCAGCGGTTGTTCTGAATTTATGGATTACTATGCCATGAATAAACTTACCGACTTTACAAATGATGCAGTTGAAGACATCAATTCAGATATAGTTCAGGGGATAATTCACTACAGTGATACAGAAATAGAAATACCGGATTTAAATGATGAACAGCAGGAATTATTAGATTATGCTATGGAGAAGGCAGAAATATCTGTTGAATCACTTAATATCCATGACGGTCGTAAGCAGGCTGCATGTAAAGCAATTCTAAGTTATGTTGATTTTGCTTCAATAGTTGATACTTTGCCGTCAGCTGAAGCTGAAGAGTATAAAGCCGAGATAGATAATTCTGATATAAGACACAGGACTGTAAGATTATTGATAGATATTGACAAAGGTGATTTTACATTCAAAGATTTGAATGATGTCAGCGAAGTATTGTTTAACGGATATAAAAAAGCAATAATGTTGGATGAGAACAAAATGCCGTTATATTTTGATATGAGTTATCTGTCAAGTGTTTATGTAGGAAGTTGCTGGCTTGATGATTTCAGGTCGAATCCGATTTCCCAATTGTGTTCTTCGATGTCAGGTGACGGAGATGGTTCATGCACTGTGGATTCTTCATATGCGCTTCGCGCAGAATTTTATTTCAATCAGTTGTTGTGTACAGAAATTATTGTTGAACTTTATAAAGATGATGAATTGTATTTATCATATGATTCGGAATTAAATAACCAAAGTACGGTTATTGCTGATTTCTCGTCTTTTGACAATGGAAATAATGCTTTTGAAAGAGGAAATTACTATATTATAATCAGAATTGATGACAGTACAGAGATAAAGAGTAATACGTGTTCTGTAAGATAACTTATAAGTGAGGAAAGAAAATTGTTTGTTGCTGATAAATGGAAAGATTATGAAGTAATATCTGCCGGTAACGGTGAGAAATATGAGAGATGGGGTAATGTATTTTTAAGAAGACCTGATCCTCAGGCATTTTGGCCTATTACCGAAGAATTTAGAAATACAGGCTGGGATAATAATGTTCATGCAATATATAAGAGAAGTTCTACCGGCGGAGGAGCTTGGTCACGTATAAAGCCTATGCCACAGAGATGGACCGTGGGGTATAATTCTCTCGGTAAGGAACTTGTGTTCGGTATTGAACCGACTTCATTTAAACATACCGGTTTATTTCCTGAACAGGCAGATAACTGGGATTTTTGCGGTCGAATTATAGAGAAGGCGAAAGAAAACGGACGTAAGGATATTAAAATTTTGAATTTGTTTGCTTATACCGGTGCGGCCACTGCTGCTGTCAGTGCTCACGGCGCAGATGAAGTTGTTCATGTTGATGCCTCAAAGGGAATGATTCTTAAAGCCAAAGAAAACTTAAAGCTGAGCGGACTTGAGAATAATTATGTCAGATTTATTGCGGAAGACTGCGAACGTTTCATTGAACGAGAGATAAGACGCGGTCGAAAGTATGACGGAATAATTATGGATCCTCCTGCATACGGAAGAGGTCCTTCAGGTGAATTGTGGAAACTTGAAGATTCGCTGTATGATTTTATGGATAAATGTACCGAATTGTTGTCTGATAATCCTTTGTTTATGATTTGCAGTTCATATGCATCTGCTATTACGGCAAAGTCGTCGGGAGATGTAATGTCACTTACTGTTGCACATAAACTCGGTGGTACGGTTGAAGCTGAAGAACTTGGATTGCCTGTAAGCGATATGAAGAACTGTAATGTTATCTTGCCTTGCGGTGCTACTGCAAGATGGGTGCCTTAATATGACTTATGATATAAATGAGTCATCAGACAGAATAAGAGTCGGAAGATACGGTGAAGTCGTAATTCTGTTCGAAGACAATCAGATAATAACTGCATACAAGCCGGCGGGTGTTTTGTCTCAAAGTGACGGAACCGAAGCTCCTGATATGTTGACAATAATAAAAAACTATATCAAAAAAAAGTATGATAAGCCGGGACAGGTGTTTTTGGGGTTGGTTCACAGATTGGACAGACCGGTAAGCGGTGTAATGGTTTTTGCCAAAACAAGTAAAGCTGCGTCAAGACTGTCAGAGCAGATTCGTAAACATGAATTTGACAAGCGTTACAGGCTGATAGCTGACGGCAAGGTCGGAAATATCGGTGATACAGATGAATTGCTGTCTTATCTGGTTAAGGATAAAAGAAATAATATATCCAAAACCTGCGCATCTGATTCGATTGATGCCAAGGAGTGCAGACTTATATATTCCGTAGATTCTGTTAAAGAGTATAACGGCAGAACTCTATCGCTGATAAACGTCAGACTTCTTACCGGACGTTCTCATCAAATAAGAGTGCAGTTTGCTGATATTAAACATCCTCTTGTGGGGGATATGAAGTATAATAGTACGGAGTCAGCAGGTTTTGCCAAAGATATATGTCTTGAGTCCTATCTATTGGGATTTACTCATCCGGTATCTAAAGAGAAGATGATATTTGAACTGGCAAAGAAAAACAGTAAACCATGGAATGTATTTAAAGATAAGGAGACAAAATGAGCAGTACATTATTAACGGAAGAACAATTGGAAAATAATAAAAATACGATAGTTGAGCTTTTGCTTTCTACAAACAGACCCGGTATGGAAAGACTTGTAAAATGGCTCGGTGATACTGACTTTTTTACCGCTCCGGCGTCTACAAAATATCATTTGGCATGTAACGGAGGATTGGCACAGCATTCATTAAATGTGTATAACCTTTTGAAGCAGAAGGTTGAATCCGGCTTAATTGATATTCCTACAGATACAGTAATAATTACTGCACTTTTGCATGATATATGCAAAGCCAATTTTTATTCGGTTCAAAAGCGTAACAGGAAAATAGACGGTGCTTGGAAAGAGGTAGAAGAATGGGGAGTAGACGATAAGCTCCCTTTAGGACACGGTGATAAGTCGTGTTATCTGGTTCAATGCTTTATTCCGTTAAAGTCAGAAGAATATGCTATGATCAGATATCATATGGGGCGTGAGAGTGACGGAAATAATGATCCTTTCTCAAAGTGTGCGGCAAAGTTTCCATCACTTGTTGCTTTACATACTTCGGACATCGAAAGTGCATTTATAGTTGAAGCGCGTGAGTGAAGTTCTTGACTTTACCGATGGTAAATTCGTATAATATTAAGTCGATATTTGACAACAAAAGCGATTTTAAATTTATTTTTATATAAGCAGGTGAATTATGTACAAAAAAGTATCTACTGACATGAATTTTATTGACAGAGAGAATGAAGTTCTTGCCTTCTGGAAAGAAAATGACATCTTTAGAAAGAGTATGGAACAAAGAAAGCAGGGAGAGACCTATACATTTTATGACGGTCCTCCGACGGCAAACGGTAAACCGCATATCGGCCATGTTCTTACTCGTGTAATTAAGGACATGATTCCAAGATACCGTACAATGAAGGGATATATGGTTCCGAGAAAGGCCGGCTGGGATACACATGGTCTCCCGGTTGAGATTGAAGTGGAGAAAATACTCGGTCTTGACGGTAAGGAGCAGATAGAAGAGTATGGTCTTGAACCGTTTATAGATAAGTGTAAAGAATCAGTTTGGAAGTATAAGGGTATGTGGGAGGATTTCTCAAATACCGTAGGTTTCTGGGCAGATATGGATAATCCTTATGTAACTTATGATGACAATTTTATTGAATCAGAGTGGTGGGCATTAAAGGAAATATGGAATAAAAATCTTTTATACAAGGGCTTTAAGATTGTTCCTTATTGTCCTCGTTGCGGTACGCCTCTTTCAAGCCAAGAGGTTGCTCAGGGATATAAGGATGTTAAGGAACGTTCGGCTGTAGTTCGTTTTAAGTGTGTTGATGAGGATGCTTATATCTTGGCATGGACAACAACTCCTTGGACACTTCCGAGTAACGTTGCTCTTTGTATGCATCCTGAGTATGAATATGTAAAAGTTAAGAACAACAAGGACGGTCTCGTATACTACATGGCTCAGGCACTTGTTGCTTCAGTTCTCGGTGATGATGTTGAGATTCTTGAATCTTATAAGGGTAAGGATCTTGAATATAAAGAATATATTCCGTTATTCCCATATGCTGCTCCTTTGGCAGAGAAGCAAAATAAGAAGGCTTTCTTTGTTACATGTGATGAGTATGTAACACTTACTGACGGTACCGGTGTGGTTCATATTGCTCCGGCTTTCGGTGAAGACGATGCAAATGTAGGTCGTAAGTATGATCTTCCGTTTGTACAGCTTGTAGACGGCAAGGGAGAGATGATCGGCGGAACTCCTTGGGACGGTTTGTTTGTTAAGAAGGCTGATATGCCTGTTCTTAAAGCTCTTGAGGAAGCAGGACTTCTTTTTGATGCTCCAAAGTTCGAGCATAGCTATCCTCACTGCTGGAGATGTGATACTCCGCTCATCTACTATGCAAGAGAGTCTTGGTACATAAAGATGACTGCCGTGCAGCAGCAGATGATAGATAATAACAATAAAATTAACTGGATTCCTGAATCAATAGGTAAGGGACGCTTCGGTGACTGGTTGGAAAATCTTCAGGATTGGGCTATAAGCCGTAATCGTTACTGGGGTACACCTCTTAATATTTGGGAATGTGAATGCGGTTATCAGCATTCAATCGGTTCGCGTGCAGAGCTTGCTGAGATGTCAGGTAACCCTGAGGATGCTAAGGTTGAACTTCACAGACCTTATATTGATTCTGTAACTTTCCCATGTCCTAAGTGCGGAAAGACCATGAAGAGAGTACCGGAGGTTATTGACTGTTGGTTTGATTCAGGTGCTATGCCTTTCGCTCAGCATCATTATCCTTTCGAGAACAAGGAAATCTTTGAGCAGCAGTTCCCGGCTAAGTTTATTTCAGAGGCCGTTGACCAGACAAGAGGTTGGTTCTATTCGCTTCTTGCAGAATCAACACTTCTCTTTAACAAGCCTTGTTATGAGAACGTAATTGTACTCGGTCACGTTCAGGATGAGAATGGACAGAAGATGAGTAAGTCCAAGGGTAATGCGGTTGATCCGTTTGATGCTCTTAAGACATATGGCGCGGATGCAATCAGATGGTATTTCTATGTTAATTCTGCTCCTTGGCTTCCTAACAGATTCCATGGTGATGCGGTTAAGGAAGGACAGAGAAAGTTTATCGGTACATATTGGAATACTTATGCATTCTATATTATGTATGCCGATATAGATAAATTTAATCCTAATGATTACACTCTTGATGTTAAGAATTTAGGTGCTATGGACAGATGGATTTTGTCAAAGCTCAATACGCTTATCAAGAATGTTGACAGTAAACTTAATGCTTATGATATCACCGGTTCAGCAAGACTTGTTCAGGATTTTGCCGACGAGCTTTCTAACTGGTATGTACGTCGCGGACGTGAGAGATATTGGGCAGGGGATATGACAAAGGATAAGGTTGATGCTTTCATGACCTTGTATACGGTTCTTGAGCAGTTTACAAGATTGTGTGCGCCTTTTATCCCTTTCATTACCGAGTCTGTTTACCAGAATCTTGTTCGTGCCGTAAATGATAATGCGCCTGAGTCAGTTCATTTCTGCGATTATCCGGTAGCTGATGAATCACTTATTGATGCTAAGCTTGAGGAAGAGATGGATTTAATCCAGAACATCGTTGTTCTCGGAAGAGCTTGTCGTAATCAGGCTTCAATAAAGAACAGACAGCCAATCTCTGATATCTATGTAGTAGCTGATACTGAACTTGATGATGAGTATAAGTCAATTGTACTTGATGAGTTGAATGTTCGTTCTATTGAGGTTCTTAAGGATGCATCCAAGCTTCTTGATTATAAGTTTAAGCCACAGCTTAAGACTTGCGGCAGAAAGTTCGGTCCAAAGCTCAACAGTGCCAAGGAAGTAATAGCTAATCTTCCTGGTAAGGAAACCATGGAAGCTATTAATAACGGTCCAATTACTATTGAGGTTGATGGAGAATCTTTTGAGATGACTAAGGATGATTTCATTGTTGAGACTGTTCAGGTTGAAGGTTTGTCAACTCAGTCAGATAAGGGAATTACCGTTTCAATCAATACAGTTCTTACAGAAGAATTAATTGAGGACGGCCATGTTCGTGAGCTTATCTCTAAGATTCAGACTCAGCGTAAAGAGACCGGTCTTGAGGTTACGGACAGAATTATCCTCGGTTATTCCGGCAATGATAAGCTTGCTGCTGTTATAGAGAAGAAAAAGGAGTATATAGCTTCTGAAGTTCTTGCTCTTGAGATTAATGCCGGTACGGACGATTCAGCAAAAGAATGGACAGTAAACGGTGAGACAATTTTTATTTCGGTAAGAAAGGCTTAATTGTTTATGTTACGTTTTCTTTTGGGAGAAGGCACAATAGCGCAGAAAATGCTGGTATTGCTTATATATATACTTGCATTAACGATAGCATTTTCTGTGCATGAATTTGCGCATGCCGTTGTTGCATATAAGCTCGGTGATAACACACCGTATTATATGGGACGAGTTACGCTTAACCCTTTGGCTCATATTGATAAGGTAGGAATGATTCTTTTGCTTTTATTTGGTTTTGGTTGGGGAAAGCCTGTTGTTTTTAACCCTTCCAATATATCAAAGCTGAAGAACAGAAGACTCGGAATTATTTTAGTAAGTGCGGCCGGTGTTACGGCTAATTTCATTACTGCTTTGTTGGCAATGATTATTATGGTATTCCTGAGTGCAGCATCAGTTTCAAATCCTGTTATATATTCATTTTTGGAGTTGTTGTATACGATATCCATATCTCTTTTGGCTTTTAATTTGTTACCGATTCCACCGTTGGATGGATTTAACATTATTCGTGAGATATTACCAATGAGACTTACGTATTCAAACGGTTTCAGAGCATTTGCTGCCAATGCACCGAGATATTTCTTTCTTCTCATATTAATAGAGAATTTTACCGGGATATCTCTTTTGGGAACACTTATGGGTTTAATTGCTTTTCCTTTCGAGAAGTTAATAAGCTTGGTTTGCTATTTGATATCGTTACCGTTATAACCATTAAACAAATATATTTTGAGAGGAGTAGATTTAATGGCCGTTCATGCACAACCTGAACTGAAAATCAGGCATTTTGAAGGTCCGTTGGATCTGCTTTTTCATTTAATCGAAAAGAATGACATTGATATTTATGACATCCCTATATATGAGATTACAAGACAATACATTGATTATATAGAGAAGATGAAAGAGATGGATATGGAGATTGCCTCTGACTTTCTTGTTATGACGGCTACTTTGATTCATATTAAGTCAAGAATGATGCTTCCGGGGCTTAAAAGTGATAATGACAGCGAGGGTGATGATCCTCGAGAGGAGCTCGTTATAAGTCTTCTGAGATATAAGAGATGCAAAATGCTTGCAAAGGAACTTAAATCATCACATGAGGATTATATGTACTGTCGTTATCGTACTGCTTCTACGGCAAAGGATTTAAATATTGAGATACCTGAGCCGCCGCAGGAATTTGATGCTGAGCAGTTTGAAGAAGCGCTTAATGCTGTTGCATCAAGAAACGAACAGCGTTTTGCAGACTTGTCGCCGAAGATATCTCATATTCTTAAGCGTGATAAGATTTCTGTAAAAGAGAGAATGCAGGTATTATGGAAAAAAATTACAAGCAGGGGGAAAATCTTTTTTCATGAATTGTTTCCTAAAGACGGTAAGGTTGAGAAGATTGACAGAATAGTCGGTTTTTTGGCAGTTCTGGAATTGCTCAGGGGAGACAAGATAATTGCCGAACAAAAGAAACCTTTTGATGTTATACTGTTGGAGGAGAAACGAGAGAAGAGCTGACTATGAATAACGAAGATACAAACAGAGCGGATAACATAGAATTACCGGATTTTATGGTTCAGGAGACAATGGAAGAAGTAAAGGAGACGGAGCAAAAAACCGTCGCCAAATTTACTGATGATTTTGTTATTCCGACTCATGAACTGTCTCCTGCACTGGAAGCAATTTTATTCGTTTCCGGTGAGCCTGTATCTTTGTCCAAGCTTGTCGATTTACTAGGAATAGATTCTGATACAATTACGGATTCGATGAATAAACTTATATCTCAATATGAGAATAACCCATGGGGAGGTCTTTTGATTCGTAAGGTCGAGGACTCATATGTTATGTGTACCAAACCTTCAATGAAGAATGTCATGCAGAGATTTTTCAGCCCGAGAATGAGACCGCCGCTTTCACAGGCTTCCTATGAGACTTTAGCAATTATTGCTTATAATCAGCCGGTTACGCGTGCCCAGGTTGAGGCGGTAAGAGGCGTATCTTCTGACAGCATAATTTCCAGACTTTTGGACAGAGGATGGATATGTGAAGCAGGAACGCTTGATGCTCCGGGAAGGCCTACTCTCTTTGCGACAACAGAACAATTTTTACTTGAGTTCGGAATAAATTCTGTTAAAGATTTACCTTCTATGGAACTTATGAGTTACCAGACAATTCGTGATTTGGAGGTTAATCTCGAGAAGGCTTCCGGTAATTCTGACGGTCAGTTGACAATTGACAGCTTGATTGAGAACGCAAATAACAACGATGGCGAGAATGACGATGAGTAATACTTTGGAATCGATTAAATCCAAAACTGCTGATATGAGTAAACAGCAAAAGAATCTTGCTTCTTTTATAGAGAAGCATTATGAGGCTGTTGCCTATATGAAGCTTCAAGAGTTATCTCAGAGTGCCGGTGTGTCAGAGGCTACTATATTAAGATTTATTTCAGAATTAGGTTTTGAAGGTTATCATGATTTCAGAAATACCCTTGAGGAAGAATTAAAATCAAAACTTACTTCTTTGCAAAGACTTAACTCTACAGAGCGTTATCGCGATGACGCTCAGGCAATCCACAATATTATCGGTACTGATATAGATAATCTTAAGGACACGGTAAACAATCTGGATGAAGCGGAATTTGCGCATGCGATAGATGCGGTTCTGGGTGCACGTAAGATTTATTTAATGGGACTTCGTTCTTCAGCACCTCTTTCGTCATTTATGCATTTCTATATGAGTCGCTTATTTGATGAAGTAGTAAATATATCAAGTAATTCTACAATTGAAGTATTTGAGCAAATTTTGCCGATTACCTCAAATGATGTAATGATAGGAATATCTTTTCCGAGATACTCCCTGAGAACGATAAATTCAATAGAATATGCAAAGAAAAAGGGAGCTAAAGTAATCGTTATTACGGACAAGGATAATACTCAACTCACGGCTAATGCGGATATTAAGCTGTTTGCCAAATATTCAATGGCTTCTTTTGTTGATTCGCTTACAGCCCCGCTTTCGCTGATTAATGCATTTCTTGTAACGCTTGGAATGCATCGCAAGGATCATATTAAGGATAACTTTGAAGCGTTGGAAGAACTGTGGTCCTTATATCGTGTTTATGAGAATGAGGATAACAGCCATGATGAGAAGGAGGAGGAGATTCAATGATTCCTGAAAGTAAATTAACTTCTACGGCTGTGATACGTATGGTATTAACGGAAACAAGAGAAGAAGAGAACAGATTAAAAAAGGAATTGGCGCAAAATGAAATAAAGGCTACAGCGGTAGATTTCGGCGGCGATTTTGTAACATCTGTGTCGAAGATAATCGAGAGGACCATTGTTGCAGCTCAAAGAGAAGGAATAATAGGAGATTCTCATCCTGAAGAAGGGGCTGTAGCGGGTGCTGCCAGAGAAGCTGTAAGCCAGATATCACAGAAGGCAATCGGGCTTAATGTAGGAGGAAAAATTGGTGTGGCACGTTATGAAGATCATATAAGTGTTGCATTATATTTCGGTATAGGAATGCTTAATTTAAATGAGATAGCAATCGGCCTCGGTCACAGAGCTGTATAAAAAACAAGGAGACAATATTATGAGTGAGATTTATCAGATAGCAATAGACGGTCCTTCAGGGTCGGGTAAGAGTACTTTGGCTAAAGGTGTAGCAAGAGCCTTGAATATTATGTATCTTGATACAGGCGCGATGTACAGAACCTGCGGACTTGCTGCCATCAAAAAAGGCATTCCTTTCAAGGATGAACAGAAGGTAGCAGATTTAATGAATACAATGAACTTGGAGATTAAGTTTGCTGACGGTAAGCAGCTTATGATTTTAGACGGTATAGATGTTACAGACAGTATAAGAACCCCTGAAGTATCTATTGCGGCTTCTGACATAAGTTCTTTAGCTGTAGTAAGAACCAAGATGGTTGACATGCAGAGAGAGATAAGTAAGGCTCAGTCATTTGTCCTTGACGGAAGAGATATTGCCTCCAAGGTTTTGCCGAATGCCAAGTATAAATTCTTTTTAACCGCATCTTCTTCGAAAAGGGCGGAGAGAAGACTTGCAGAACTTAATTCGAAAGGTGATTTCTCACAAACCTATGAAGAAGTACTTCGTGATATTGAATACAGAGATAAGCAAGATTCTTCAAGAGCTAATGCACCGTTGGTTAAGGTTGATGAAGCTATAGAGATTTGTACGGATGAGATAAATATTGAGGAAACTTTAAATACACTTCTCAGTTTTATAGATAAGTCGGATATCGGTGCTTAAGATGCGAGAGATTAAGATTGCTGAGAATGCAGGCTTTTGTTTCGGTGTTAAAAATGCTGTTGAGACAGCAGAACGGATGATAAGGGATTATCGCGGAAATCGCTTAATCATGTTGGGTGAGATTACTCACAATTCATTGGTAGTTAACGGCTTATTAGAGGGTGGCTTTGAGATAGCCGAAGAAGCAGCGGATGTTCCTGAGAAATCTTTGGTTATTGTCAGAGCGCATGGGATTACTCCGGATGAAATGAGAATATTGGAACAAAAAAATTGTAAAATATTTGATTGTACATGTCCGTTTGTAAAAAAAATTCATAATATCGTTCGTGAGCAGTCACTCAGCGGAAAAAACATTATTGTAATCGGCACCAAAGGGCATCCTGAAGTTGTGGGAATATGCGGAGAAGCCGTTAATTCCAAGGTTGAAGTGATAAGCTCTACAGAAGAACTGGATAACGTAAAGTTCCCGATTGACAACTCCTGTATTGTCTCTCAGACTACATTTTCGAAAGAGACTTTCGATAAAATTGTGAAAAACATTAAAAATAAATTTGCAAACATTACTTTTTTTGATACAATATGTAATACGACAGCAAATAGGCAGAGAGAAGCTGCGGAACTTTCTGAGGTTTCTGACGTCATGTTAGTGCTCGGATCGAGCCACAGTTCTAATACGAAGAAGCTCTATGATATTTGTGCAAGTCGGTTAAGTGAGACATATTTGTTGGAAAGCATAGATATGTTGGATGAACTCCTTTCTTCCGGGGAAATCGGTTCTGAAGCAAGGATAGGCATAACAGCAGGTGCGTCTACACCGGAAATTATTCTTTTGGAGGTTGTTCGCAAGATGAGCGAGAATGAAATCAATTTTGGAGACTATGTTGATAGTATTCCACAATTAAGAAGAAATGCTGTAGTGAAAGGAGCTATTACTTCGGCAGATGACGATTATGTATATGTTGATGTACGTGATAAGTCAGAAGGCAGAATCCCAAAAGAAGAATTTGCAAACGATGTTGATTTTGATTTAGATGCTGCTATTGCAGAGAAGAGAGAGATTGAAGTTCAGGTTAAGAGCATTAAGAATACTGAGTTCGGCAAAGAGATTATTCTTTCTAAGCAGGCTCTTGAGATGAGTAAGAATAAGGCTATCGTTGAGCAGGCATTTAACGACAAGAAGCCTGTTAATGTAAAGGTTATTCGTTCAACAAAGAAGAAAGATGGCTTGATTGCTATTTACTCAGGCATTGAAGTTTATATCCACAAGACACAGATTGATTTGCGTCCTGTTTCTGAGGATGCTATCGATTCTTATATCGGTCAGGAACTTACTGTTCTTCTTACTCGTTTTGAGGAGCAGGATCGTCGCCTTAAGGTATCAGGTTCACGTCGTACACTCCTTTCAGACGAGTTGAAGGCTAAGAAGGCAGCAACTCTGAGTGTTCTTGAGGTTGGTAAGACAATTACAGGTAAAGTAAAGAACTTTGCAAGCTTCGGTGCTTTTACCGATATCGGTGGTTTTGAGGCTCTTCTTCCTAACAAGTATGCAAGTTGGGAGAGAAATGCAAAGGCTTCAGATATTATGCAGGAAGGTGATGAGGTTCAGGTTACTGTAATAGATATTGCAGATATCGAGGCTTCACGTCCAAAGATTACTCTTTCTTACAGAAAGGATGAGGACAATCCATATTTCAACATTGAAGAGAGAATCCCTGTTGGTTCAATTGTTATGGGTAAGGTTGTCAGAATTATTGATTGGGCAGCATTTATTGAGCTTGAGCCTGGTGTAGATGCTCAGTGTCATGTATCAGCTATCTCAAATGTAAGAATTGCTACACCTGCTGATGTTCTTAAGGTTGGTATGGATGTTAAGGCTAAGGTTCTTGAGATTAAGGACGGTAAGAATGATCAGAAGAAGATTCTTGTTTCAATTAAGGCTGTTGAGCCGATTGACCCTGAGAATGATGAGTTCTATGTTCCTGAGAACGGTGAAGAAGCTGTAGCTGAGGAAGAAGTTTCTTCTGAAGAGAATGCTTAATTAATGTTTTATTAAGATTTATTAATCAAAATGGTCGTATTTGTTTTGAAATATGACCATTTTTTTTTGTATAATTATCTTATGGAAACAAATGATAATAGAAAAAATGAATGTTTTTATATGATGATTAAGGCAGTTGTGTGTGTGTTTACTGCTTTGGCTTTTATTGCAATTTCTGTTTTTGAAATCACCGTTTACAGAGTCGGAAATGATGATATTATAAGACTTCAGGCACCTGCAAAATCTTTTACTGCAGTTGATTTGCATGCTGTTGAGCATCAAGATGAAACGGAAAGTGTTGTAAATCCTATAAATCTGTTTTTTACAGGTTCGGCAGATATGAAGAGTAAACATGTTAATGATTCATATAACAATCTGGTTTTTATTTTGGAAGATGAGCCAATCGACGATTTTACGGAAGATGTTGAGATAGTTGATTTTACTGCTGACGGTTCAAATTATTGGATTGCAAATGATTCTTCCTTACGTCTTCTTCCTTCACAGGATTCTGAGAGAATTGCGGATTTATCAATCGGAACGGAAGTATTACGTGTCTCTTTTGGTTCCAATTGGTCTTATATTATGGCAGAAGACGGTGAATACGGTTTTGTACTTTCTTCGTTGTTGGTAGATGAGAAACCTGAGCCTACGCCTGAACCTACTGCAACACCGATTCCGACATCTACACCTGTTCCGACTGCAACACCTGTTCCGACTTCAGAATCTGCGACGGTACCGGATTCTTCCGTTGCCACGACTGAAATGTCACAGGAAGACGAGGACAGTTCTTCTGATGATAGTGCAGTATCTGATATTTCGGAAACAGTTTTACCTACACCAACGGAAACTTTGCCTGTTGTATCAGAAGAAGCTTGTGACGAATATGTATATGCTGCTTGTGAATTAAATGTCAGAAGCGGTCCTGATATATCATATAACTTGGTTAGCGTTTTACATCAAGGTACTCCTCTTCATGCTGTAGCTTTGACAGAGAACGGTTGGTATCGTTTAGATGACGGTGGTTATGTAAAAGCAAGTCTTACTGTTGCTGAGATTGCAACTGAAGAAGAAACAACCAATGATTCAGGCATTTCCGTAAGTAATGACTTCGGTAATTACTGTTTAAGCTTTGTAGGTACTGATTATGTTTACGGAGGGGCAAGTCCTTCGGGATTTGATTGCTCAGGATTTGTGTCCTATGTTATGGCTAATTACTACGGAATATCACTGCCTCATTGCGCTGCAGATATTGCTGAATTGGGAACGGCTGTCAGTGGCGACGACATTCAGCCGGGTGATGTTTTGTGTCACGACTATGATGCTGACGGTTATATAGAGCACGTCAGCATGTATATAGGAGACGGTCTTTGTGTACATGCCTCCAATTCTCAAAGCGGTGTTATAGTTGCTAATTATCCTATGGGTTCGGTTGTTACAATAAGACGGTTTATTTAAATCAAAATGTTAGGAATTCATATCTATCATTTTGATTATTGCCTGGTAAATGATATCTGTTATAGCTTCAAAATCACTTATTGACATACTTTCATTAGCTTGGTGGCATTGATCGATTTGCCATGGTGCCTGAATTCCGAATGCTACGGTATTAGCCAAATGTCTGGCATATGTGCCTCCGCCTATGGCAATCGGCTTGTTATAGATGTCATAATATTTATTTTCATAATCTGAGAAGCGATTCATATTGTTTATCCAAATCTCATTAAGTGAAGTTATAAGAGGACTGTTGATATCTTGCATAATCGGCTTCATATTATCATCCGTTGAGCATTTCAAATTATATTTAGATGCTGTATTTGAAATGTATTCGATTATATTCTCAGAGCTTGATGTTACAGGATATCTGATATCTATCATAATCGAATTTTCTTTGTCATCCATTTGAATTATTCCAAGATTATATGTTAATTCACCGGAATCATCAGTAATGTTGCATCCGGAGAATGAGGCAGGTGTTGCGCTATTCATCAGATTATCATGGATATAACTGATAAGGTTCGAACTTGAAATATTAACGCCTGAAGCTTCAAGTAAATTAATCGCTTCATAAACAGCATTTCTTCCGAGTTCAGGTCTGCTGGCATGTGCAGCTTTGCCTTCAGCACAAATCTCGAATTGTTTTCCCTCAGAAGAAATATATGAGACAGTTGCTTTTGCCGGAACTGCGTTAGGTGCAGTACCGCCGTTAATTTTTAAGTTGCTTGACAAAGAATCTGATTCGATTTTGAGATGGAGAATACCCTTTTCGGCAAATATAACAGGGTATTCCGCATCAGGAGTGATGGCCATAACAGGTGTCTTTCCGCACTTTGCATATGTTTTTATACAATCACATCCACGTTCTTCATCTGTACCCAGTATTAATCTGATTGTTATATCATTCGGAATGTCGGAAGGATTAATTCTTTGCATTGCAAAAAGGGAAGCACAGGCAGGACCTTTGTCATCTACTATACCTCTGCCATACATAATATTGTTTTTTATTGTCAATTCGAAAGGATTTGTGTTCCAACCGTCACCTGATGGAACGACATCAAGATGGCATAAAACTGCTATAAGCTTGTCACCTGTACCTATATCAACGGTACCGACTTTGTCTTCGATAACAGAAGTCTTAAAACCGAGTTTATTTGCGTATTCAAGAAAAAAATCCAATACTTCACGTGAAGTTTTGCCGTACGGAGCATTAGGAGCCGGGGCAGTGCCTACACTTTGAAAGGATATTATGTCAGAAAGGAATTTAATCTGTGAATCAGTCATATATTATGTCTCCTTAATTATATTTGTTCTAATTATATACAAAAAACACTTGCTTAGAAGCATTCTTTTTGATATTATTATTCAGCATAAAACACGTATTG
>JAZLGO010000098.1:0-8354 GCA_045616305.1 Saccharofermentans sp.
GTATTTGCAGTCTCTGCACTGTCAGAAGTTTCTGTTGCAGAAGACTCAACCGAAGGAGTCACTGTCGGTTCTTTAAGGAGTTCCTGATATTCTGCAATCGTAAGAGCACTGTCTGAGCCTTTCATAATTGTTTCCATTATTATGAAAGCAACATTATTAATACGAAGCTCCAATCTGTCGGAATCTTCCTTGGCAAAAACCTTATCAAGAACTTCTGAAGAATCAATATAAGTATTGCTTATCATACCGTCAAATTCCTGCAAATTAAGATTCTTAGTCTCTTTAAAATCATCCATATCATCGAAAAAATAACTTCCGCTGTCAAAGAATACAATTGGTATTCCCGCTTCGTCAAAAACAACGTAATCGGACTTAACGGTCGATACTTCTCTATAAATATCGTTAACACCGTCGCCGTTCAAATCTGTAATAATTCCGCTTTCGTTATAGTACAGATAAAAATCATTGGTAGAACCGAGAGTATTATCATATGCTACATCATAAGCCTGATAAAGCTTACGTCTCATCATATATTTATGTGACAAATCAAGAGAATTGTATCCCGCTGAAGCATAAACCTTATCTCCGGCATAAATTCCGTCTATACAGAACATGACCTCCAAGGAATTCTTCTCTGCGTCGCTTAAAGAAGAATAGAATTTCTTGGCACCTGAATAATTATCATTACCTGCACCGAAAGCCACAAGATAAACATCAAAATCCAAATCGTAGTTTTTAATCTGAGAAGCTATTGTCATAAGGCAACCGACACCTGAAGCATTATCGGATATTCCGTCATAAGAATACTCTTCATTGATATCGTTAGTACCCATAAAAGTATCGTAATGAGCGCCTACCACAACTGTCCTTCTGACATCCTTGGCATTACCCTTTGAGTCGACCTGCTTAAAGCCCTTGCCATCGATTTTTACAAAATAATTGTATGAGGTCTGACTGTAAAGACTGTTGAAAGCCTGTTTCTCGACCGAATAACCGAGTTCTTTAAACTCCTTCTCAATCATGTCGCCTGCTGCATTCTCCTCAGCTGAGAAGGAACGTCTGTATGGATATTTCTTTGCAAATTCTCTCGCAAAATCAGCACCGTATGAACCGAAAGCCGCAGGCAAAGCACTCTCTGTGTCGTCACCGTCGCAACCACACACAAAACACATTCCCATAACAGTCGTCATAATAACGGCAACAGCTTTTTTTATAAAACCGTTCTTATACATTCTTATTCTTTTTCTTCTTTCGCACAAATATTTCTTATTCTCTTCTCGAAAAGCTCGACTGCCTCAGTCCTGTTAATTCGACGGACAGTCCACTTACCGTTTTCCAAATCAACAACATTAATATAGTCACAATTAAGTTTATCAAATCTTTCCCTTACAAGCTTAAGTATTAACTTTGAATCAGTTCCCTCTAATACTACAGGCAACCCGATTTCTTTATAATAAGCCTTAAGAATATCACGTCTTTCTTTATCTACCGTAGCCAGAATACTTAAGGCAAGAATCTCACCTTCCGTATAATTCAGGAAACGGAAATAAGATTCAATTGCTTCGGCAAGCTCATTACCCATAGTAAGAAGCAAAGGATTAATCTTCTCTATTTTGGTTCTGATATTATAACACTTATCAAGAAATTCACGAAGATTATTCGTCTTCTTCAAATCAATAAGCAAAGAATAGTCATAGAGAACAGCTATTCTGATTATTGAAGCATAGCCGTTACTTCGAATCTTTTTTGGAACGGTATCCAGAAAAACAGGATCAACAATTAAAACATCCGGTTTAACTTTTATCGAAAGCTGGTTTTTATTGCCTACCGAATTAAGATAACCGGTCTCACTTAATGCAGCATCTCCCATGGCATTAAGAGTTGTCGGAACATACATAAGCTTTATGTTACAGTTAATTATCGCTGCAGCAAAGGATACCACATCAATGACACCGCCGCCGCCGAGTGCGACAAACCAGTCTCCCGTTCCCAGACCGAAGTCATTCAAATGCTTAATCATTCTGTCTACACTTAACAGATTTTTATCCTTATCCGTGCTGTCAACAGATACGAAAATCGTCTCAATTCCCAAATCAAGGAACTGTCGATTGAAGCGGTTATAATAATAACCACTCACCTCTCTGTCTGATATAACAGCAATTTTTACCTGCTCCTTGTCCTTATGCTCCAAAATATACTTAACAGCATATTCAAAGGCAATACCGGTTCCGCAAAAAGCATCATAATCTCTGTTTATTTGAAGCTTATCCATAACAACCGCTCCGATTAATTTGCAATAAACTAATAATAGCATTTATTTTGTCTCTTAACAAATATTATGTATACACATAATCGGGATAAATGTGATAGAATACGTAAGTTACATTATTATTATAAGTATAAGAGGAATTTTTTATGAAAATCAGAACTCGTTTTGCACCATCTCCGACAGGATTTATGCATGTCGGAAACCTGCGTACCGCTCTGTACGAATATCTTACCTCCAAGCATGAAGGCGGGGACTTCGTATTAAGAATTGAAGATACGGATCAGGAACGTTATGTTGAAGGTGCCACTGACATTATCTATAATACTTTGAAGCTTGCCGGACTTGAGCACGATGAAGGTCCTGATGTCGGAGGAGATTATGGACCGTATGTCCAAAGTGAACGTCTGTCGTTATATAAACCATATGCAGAACAACTCGTTAAGGCCGGAAAAGCATACTATTGCTTCTGCACTAAGGAAAGACTCGAGAAGCTTCATGAGGAAGGTGCCATTGGCTATGACAGACACTGCCGTGATTTGTCAGAGAATGAGATTAACGATAACCTCGCCAAGGGTGTTCCTTATGTTATAAGACAAAAGCTTCCTCTTACAGGTGAATCCACTTATCATGATCTGGTTTACGGTGACATTACTATTCCGAATGATGAGCTTGACGATCAGATTCTTATTAAGGCTGACGGCTTCCCTACATATAATTTTGCAAATGTTATTGATGACCATACAATGGGAATCACTCATGTAGTCAGAGGCTGTGAATATTTGTCTTCAACACCGAAGTATAATGCTTTGTATGATGCTTTCGGATGGGATATTCCTACCTATATTCATCTTCCGCTCATTATGGGTAAATCCGTAGATGAGGAAGGCAATGAAGTTATATCCAAGCTGTCAAAGAGACATGGTTCTACAGGATTTATGGATTTGGTAAACGAAGGATATCTTCCGCAGGCAATCATTAATTACATTGCACTTCTCGGATGGGCACCTTCAACCAATCAGGAAATATTCACTTTGGATGAACTTATTAAGGCTTTCGATATAAACGGTATCTCAAAGTCACCGAGTGTATTTGACTATACAAAGCTTGAATGGGTAAATACGGAATTCATTAAGGCTATGAGCTACGAGGAATTTACATCAAATGCAAAGCCTTACTATGACAAGCTCGGACTTACGGAAGATAAATATCAGTTATTGGCAGAGATTCTGCAACCGAGAATATCAAGATTTACACAAATCGAAGAGAAGCTTCTGTTCCTTAAGGAATTCGGAGAGTTTGACACTCAGCTTTTCGAGCATAAGAAGAGCAAATCCAATAAGGAAACTTCAATCGCAGTCCTTACTGATATTATTCCTTCTCTCGAAAATACGGATTGGAACAGTGAGGCGATATCTGCACTTCTTACAGAGTATGCAACATCAAAGGAAATCAAAAATTCAGTTGTAATGTGGCCTGTAAGAATCGGTGCCGCAGGAGTTGCCGTAACCCCTGGCGGTTGTTCGGAGGTTCTCATTCTTCTCGGCAAAGAAGAATCTATCAACAGATTAAAAACAAGTCTTTTGAGACTTACTAAGGAGTAAAAAATGGCTGACGGTAAAAGCTTTATTCATGAAATATTTGACGAAGAATTAAAGGAAGGCGGCAGATGCTACGGTAAGAAGGTTCACACCCGTTTCCCGCCTGAACCGAACGGTTACCTTCATATAGGACATGCCAAGGCTCTTGAGATTGACTTTGGTATGGCTGAATTGTACGGTGGCTTGTGCAATCTTCGTATGGACGATACTAATCCTACCAAGGAAGACGTAGAGTACGTAGAAGCAATTAAGGAAGATATTCATTGGCTCGGACATGATTGGGACGACAGATTTTTCTACGCTTCCGATTATTTTGACAAAATGTACGAATACGCAGTTGAACTCATCAAGAAAGGCTTAGCTTATGTTTGTGAGTTAACACCGGAAGAGATGAGCGCTAACCGCGGTGACACTAAGACTCCTGCAGTAAGCCCATATCGTGACAGACCGATTGAGGAAAGTCTCGATTTGTTTGAGCGTATGCGCAACGGTGAGTTTGAAGACGGCAAGATGACTCTTCGTGCCAAGATTGATTTGGCTTCCGGAAACTTTAACATGAGAGATCCTGTAATCTATCGAATCAACAGAATTCCTCATCACAGAACCGGAGACAAGTGGTGCATCTACCCTATGTATGATTTTGCACATCCTATCGAGGATGCTTTGGAAGGTATTACCCACTCCATGTGTTCCCTCGAATTTGAAGCACACAGACCTCTCTACGATTGGGTTGTAAATAATGTATCTGTTCCGTGTAAGCCGCGTCAGATTGAGTTCGCGCGTCTCGGTATCACACATACTGTATTAAGTAAGCGAAAGCTTCGTAACCTCGTTGAGAACGGTTTGGTATCCGGTTGGGATGATCCGCGTATGCCTACACTCTGCGGTTTAAGACGTCGCGGATATACACCGGAGTCAATTCGTGCTTTCCATGAGAGAAACGGTATTTCTAAGGTTAATTCGGTTGTTGATTATGCTTTCTTGGAATACTGCCTGCGTGAAGATTTGAATAAAACTGCCAAGCGTGCTATGGCAGTTGTTGATCCTGTTAAATTAATACTGGATAACTATCCGGAAGATAAGACTGAGATATTTGTTACCGAGAACAATCCTGAGAAGCCTGAGGACGGCACAAGAGAGATGTCTTTCTCACGTGAGCTTTGGATTGAGCGTGAGGACTTTATGGAGGTTCCTGCAAATAAATACTTCCGTCTCTTCCCGGGTAATGAAGTTCGTCTTAAGTCAGCATATGTTATTAAGTGCGTTGGCTGTGACAAGGATGAGAACGGTAATGTAATTGCAGTTCACGCTACATTCGATGAAGCAAGCCGCGGAGGTAACACTGCAGACGGACGTAAGATTAAGTCAACCATTCACTGGGTTGATGCTAATACTTCTGTTGATGCTGAGATTCGTCTCTATGACAGACTCTTCACTGTAGAATCACCTGACCTTGCAGATTGTAACTATCTTGACTTCTTAAATCCAGATTCACTTAAGGTTATTACCGGCGCCAAGCTTGAGGCTTCACTTGCAGATACACAGCCTGCTGACAGATTCCAGTTCTTGAGACTCGGTTACTTCTGTGCCGATAACAAAGATTCTAAGCCGGGACATCTTGTATTCAATAAGGCTGTATCACTTAAGGACAGCTACAAGCCGGGTACTTGATATAAACGAACAAAATTTTAAGTGTAAAAAATATAGTGACTGTGATGTAATGGTTTTCACATTAATCACAGTCCTATTTTTTGTGTTTAGATTCTTAATTTTAGTGATGAATATTGATTTTTCACTTCGACTGTAAACTCTTCGTTCTTCAAAAAGCTTTTGTCCGCCTAAGAGCTCGTCTATTTGAAAGCTGATACTTTCTTGTTCTTTAGTAAACTCGGTAAATGATTGTCGTATCAGAGCTTTATCCTCTTCATCACGTATACTGACTGCTGCCTGACGATTTTCAGTTACTTTATCACCAAACAGTTCAACATCCAGTTGAGCATTATCACCGTTTGAATATTGACATTTGTAAACATTATCCACATCCAATAATGAATACTACCTATCAGAAGATTTTCTGCTCTTATATATATTAAAAAATTCTTCAACTTTTTCTCTTGTCATAATTATTTACAAAACACCTTCTCTGGTAAATTTTATATAATAATCATCATTCTTATACATCTGCTCAATCTGATAAAACAAATCTACATCCTCCTCCTCTGACCAAACATCAAATCCTATATATTTCGATGTTCGATATCTAATGAAAATACTATATTCGTCTATGTAAAATTCCCTTTCATTACCATTCTTGATTACTCTAATATGTAATTCTTTTGTCAGAATATATTCTTTTCCTTCATAGAACATTACAGGTCCGTTTTTTGTCGGAAATATTGCAAAGAATATATTTTCATCCTCGTAGTAAAAACCTGAAAAATAAGGTGTCTGTTTTTTTCCACTATTATATGCTCGTTCTCCAGTTTCCCTGTTCAACATACAATGCTCATGGATTTCAATATTTGATAATTCAATAATTGTATTTTTCATATTATTGTCTCCTTAGCCATTCTTCAAATCCAGCTAATAAGTTGTTTGCACCATCATATGGTACGCCCATTGCTTGTGCCAGATTTGTCACCTTTAAATCATTCAACAGAGTTTGAACTTGAGGTTCCACAACACAAAGTCACCTCATTCGTTATAGATTTAATTAATACTTACCCTGAGTATTAGGTTTACGAGAACTGATTTTGAACAATATATTGTCATACATATCAGCTATACAAAACTCCTCATGAACACTGGTAGTGCCGGCACATACATCACCTCTGTCATCGGTCTCATAGTACACATATTTACCGCTATCCTCATCAAAACAACAACCGCAAATACCGGGAAAACCCCTTAAATCTTTAAATGTAATAAGCATCGTTTGAAATTTGTCACGTAATTTAAGTATTTCTTCTTTCATTTCTTCTTTGGTCATATAATAAATCTTACATTCAGCCGTTTCTTTAAGCATACTATATAATGCATCTTCTTCTTTTCTATAAAAACCATCCGTCGGAGAACCACTACTACTAAAAGTCTCATAGTAAGTTTCCCAAAAATCCCCCTCTTTAACATACCCACTAACAGAATACAAATCACTGTTATGTCCTAAAAATGGTTTATTAATTCGTTTCTCAACTCTCAACTTAAATCTACTTTCACATTCTTTTATCTTACTGATAAAACGCTCTCGGGAATAGTAAAACAATTCATCAGATTCAAGTTCATTAATCAGATATAACAATGCCTCTCGCTCACTGTCATAGTATTTGGGAGAATACAAAGACCATCTAGAAAATGTACACCACTTATTCTCATCTTTATCAAAGCAACATCCCCAGTAATATAACATGCCTTTAAACTCAGATTTCCTTGCGGCTACCTCTTCAATTGTACTTCCGAATATTATATCTATAGATACTGTTGCTTTACTCAATAACTCTTTTATTCTTTCCTTTAAATCCTCGTTCATTACTTCTCTCCATTTCATTAAGAATTTTTGTCTCGTTGCTTTATCTTTGGTATCTGAAATTATAATCCAAACTGCTATAGTCAATGGAGGAAGATGTCCACCAGTCCCTCCGGGAGCTCCACCTACATAGTATCCTGTTGCCTGCAATAAATTCGTATATATAAGAAGTTCTGCGTTCTTCAACACATTTTCGCTAATGATAACATTCTCTGCTAATGTATTTAATACTCCTATTACATCAACTTTTCCATTAATATCATTTAATAATAGGCTTATTATTCTCATTAAATCTTACATTTTCGAATTTGCATCCACTGAATATTACTTTACTAAACTTATATTTTGAAAAATTTACTCTATTTACATTGCAATCTATAAAAGATGCATTCATAAATTCTGTTTCATCATAAATATTATATTCATAAACAGCATTACCATCGTCGACCTCTTCCAATACCCCTAATGCAACTAGCTGGCTTTTAACAATCAATGCTTGTTGTGTATCTACATAATAACATGATTTTATAGAACTCATTTTTTCTACAAATTGATTGTCGTTAATGCGTCCCGAAATACGAACTGAAATATGCTTGAAAATTTCTTCTAGAGTCGTATCAATATCTATTTCGCGAGGCGGTGGAGTGCTTGAAGTAAAGACCAACTGCAACTCTGTAAAGTGAAGCTTAACTTTATATTGAGACAAATTCATTTCAACCTCACTACTATCACTTTCATTTTTTCTTAGCAGCGCATTTTCTTTTTCTAACGAAATAACTTTATCTCTTAATGCATTTAATTCTTGCGTAATATTTTCAGGATCAAATCCAAGATTTCTTATCCACTAAAAGCACTATTAACGGTCGTTGCCATTGTCAGCCCTCCAATTCATCGTTGATTTCATCAATCCATCCCGCATCATCACTCCCGAATAATTCCATAAACCTTCCAAAATTGCTACTTC
>JAZLGO010000099.1:0-17821 GCA_045616305.1 Saccharofermentans sp.
ATCCCGCCACCCACCATACTCATCTCCCTCGACTGCGTACTCTGCTAATCACCCGCCACCCACCATTCTCATCTCCCACGACTGCGTACTCTGCTAATCTCCCTCGACTGCGCACTCTGCTAATCTCCTGCCGACTCGTCATAATCATCTCCACACCGAGCTGAGGCATTTATCGTCTCATCATCAAATACTTGCTACTCAGACAAAAACCTACTATACTTAACGCGATATTCAGACGGAGTGTTTTTATGATATATACAATTACTTTAAATCCGGCAATCGATTTGTACAGTGAGTTGGGAAATTCTCTCAAGATAGGTGCAACCAATCGTGCCAAGCGAGAATATGTCCTTCCGGGCGGTAAAGGAATCAATTGTTCTCTCACACTTAACAGACTGGGCTGCAAGAATGAAGCCATCGCTTTCGTATCGGGACCTACAGGAATAATGCTTGATATTATGCTGTCCGGCATGGGCGTTGCGACTCACCTTATTCCCTGCTCCGATACATCAGACATTACACGCATTAATCTAAAACTTAAGGGATGTGACAGAAGCGAGACTGAAATTAACGGTGTAGGTCCGTCACTCTGCGTCGCAGACATTGAGAAATTAAAAGATTATTTGGATACCATTCTGACTGATGATGATTTTGTTATAGTAAGCGGCAATGCCTCAGCTTCACTCGGTAACAATATTTATTCCGAACTGACCGCCGATATAGCCAACTTCAGTCTTGACTGTGAAGGCGATCTTCTTTTGAACGCACTTTCGAATAAACCATATGTAATAAAGCCGAATCTCCATGAACTTGAAGAGATAGCAAAGCGCGAACTTACATCAGATGATGACATTATTAAGGAAGCCGCTGAGTTGATTCGTTCAGGCGCACAAAATGTCATTGTGTCGCTCGGTGCTCAAGGGGCAATTCTTGTTGACAGCAACTTTAATTCTTATAAAGAACCTGCCTATGTAAACCCTGATTCCGATGCAGTAATTTGTTCAACCAACGGCGCCGGAGACACTCTTTTGGCATCGTTTATATACTATTCCAAGGTCGCTGAACTCACATTGGAAGAAGCGTTAAAAAAAGCAGTTGAGATAGCAGGGAAATCTTGTTATTAACTGTGGCAAATGATTTTCATTTCTGATAAACTGAAAAAGTTGTTGTTTAACAATTATAAAACTATTCTTAAATCTTTTCGAAAGGAATGAAAATTATGACGACCACTAATATTTTTATTATGATTGCAATCGTCGTATATCTGGCTGTGATGGTTATAGTCGGTGCTGTTTGCAGTAAGCGCAATAAAAGCACGGATGATTTCTATCTCGGCGGACGTAAACTCGGACCTCTTGTTACCGCAATGAGTGCCGAAGCCTCAGACATGAGTTCATGGCTTCTCATGGGACTTCCTGCAGTTGCCCTTATGACAGGTTTGCCGGAAGCTTCTTGGACTGCTATCGGACTTGCAATCGGTACGTACATCAACTGGCTTATCGTAGCCAAAAGAATTCGCTTGTATTCACAAAAACTGAATGCTGTTACTCTTCCTGATTTTTTCTCAAAGAGATTCGGTGATGACAAAAAGATTATTACTCTCATAGCTTCAGTGTTTATCATAATTTTCTTTATTCCCTATACAGCTTCGGGTTTTGCTGCATGCGGAAAACTTTTCTCTTCTTTATTCGGAGTTAATTATGTGGCAGCACTTGTTATAAGCGCACTCGTAATAGTAATTTATTGTACTTTGGGCGGCTTCCTTGCTGCTTCCACAACTGACCTTATACAGTCAATAATTATGACAATCGCACTTATTATAGTTTTGGGTGTGGGCCTTAATAAATCCGGCGGTCTCGAAAATGCGATGAACAACGTTAAGGGACTTGACGGTTACCTCGACCTGTTCAAAGGTCATGACGTAGCTTCCGGCGCAACCTTGAGCTACGGCGGACTTCCTGTAGCATCAACACTCGCTTGGGGTCTCGGTTACTTCGGAATGCCGCACATTCTCTTAAGATTCATGGCTATCGAAGATGAGAAGAAGCTTAAGCTCTCACGTCGTATCGCCTCAATTTGGGTTGTTATCTCAATGGCTATCGCTGTATTTATCGGTGTAATAGGATACTCACTTATGCAAAACGGTATTGTAGGTCCTTATGCTGATTCATCTTCCGCTGAGACAATCATTGTAGATATTGCTAAGTTCATCGCTGAACACAATTGGTTTACTGCTATTATCGGCGGTCTCATCCTTGCAGGAATTCTTGCATCAACGATGTCTACTGCAGATTCACAGCTCCTTGCAGCCGCTTCATCCATATCTCAGAATCTTGTTCAGGAAACATTCGGAATTAAGCTGTCGGAAAAGAAAAGCATGTTGCTTGCACGTATATCCGTATTGGCTATATCGGTTGTAGGTGTACTCCTTGCTTTGGATCCTAACAGTTCAGTTTTCAGAATCGTATCATTTGCATGGGGCGGATTCGGTGCCGTGTTCGGACCGGTTGTCCTCTTTGCATTATTCTGGAAGCGCACAACAAAGGTCGGTGTTATCTCAGGTATGGTAACAGGCGGCGCAATGATTTTTATCTGGAAATTCATTGTAAGAGTTCAGTTTGCAGGTTCTATTCTTGACATCTATGAATTGTTGCCGGCATTCATACTTGCCTCAATCGTTATCTGGCTTGTAAGCCTTGCTACAAAGACTCCTGACAATAATGTCACAAAGACATTTGACGAGATTAAGGCTGAATGTTCCAAGTAATAGGAATACTTCTGTTTTGGTAAAAATGAAATTGGGGGGGCTGTCTCAAAAGTGATTAATTCACAGAGAGGCAGGCCCCGTTTATTATGGCTTTCTATATTCAAAAGCCAAAGACAACAAGAATCACTGTAAAGTGACTCAAATGACCAATTTCAGTGAATGAGGACGCCAATCAGCCACTTGTCGAGAACAAATTGCTTTAGAATCGCCAAGAAAATTGCATTTTTAACGCAAACCGAATTTGATGCAATCTGTCCTGATACTTTCCTGCTTAAATACTTTGAATAACATTGAAGTTTTGAGACAGCCCTTTATTTTGGCGTACTTCTTATATGTTGCTGCTATTCCGATTAATGAGGCAATAAAAATGATTGCCGTAAGCGCACAAATCAAAATCAGTATACTGCGGATGGTTTTAACTTTAGCCAGGTTTCTCTTTGCCAACTGTAAATTATTAACTTCCTGTTTCTCTGAGATTACCTTAAGGTCATCCGGTGTCGACTCAGTAACCGCTTTTGCTTTTCTGAGATTTTGATATTTTCATTAATCATAATCTTCGCCGCCTTGTTTTTGGTGGCTCAATTCTAAAGACAAACCGAGCGTTGCTCCGAGCATTGCTTCAAGCAACGTATATTAACATCAGCTTATCAGACGCAGTCAGCAGTCGACATTCAAACATATCCGAAGAAAAAGTCTCACTTCAAATAATCAATTATCCCCTGAATAATTTCCGGATTCGGATAACCTTTACCGCCTTTTCCCTTTGTACCATACAGCATTGCATATGCAAAATTATCTGCCATACACTCTTCAGGATCGGTTACATATCCGGTATTGGTTCCGAACACCTCGTCAAAGTTTGATGCCTGCTCACGAGTATAATATATATCCGTTCCGTCTGTAGGTACAAGTACTGTCGCATCATTTACCATAAAACCGGCTTGTGCCTCATCATAGCTCTTTGTTGTAATCCAAGCAGTATAACAATCAATCTCCTGTCCGTCTATTACAAATGCAGCATAGGAGTCGTGATGCTCTACATCCGGATTTGATATGTATTTCTCAACAACACAAGGCGGCAATTCAAACTCAGTATCAGAGACTGTAAAGTTTATAAGTGAATACATATAAGCTCTCCACTCAGGGTTACATCTTGTAAGGCAGTGAAACAATTCATGAAACAGTACTTCATCCATAAATTCACTTGCTCCCGGAATTATTCCCATAATAGAATATGCCTGCACAAAATCACCGCTTAAATATATATCCGTACCGTGTGTATAACCGCTGGCACCTGATTCCATCGCCATGTCAGCCTTAACAAATACTATCTCTTCAGTTTCAGGAAGATCATATCCGTTCCGGGAAAGTCTCAACGCCATTCGCGCAATACGACTGTTCAGGTACCACTTCTCGAAGAAAGAATATTCCTGCACACTCTGTGAAGAGGCATCTAATAATTCCTCCATTGTTGCGCCGCTTTTTCGCACACGAAAATCAATATCATTCTGAGTAAATTTATCATAGTATTCCGTATTCGAAAGCATAAGTTCACGGCCTTCCTCTGCCGATGCAAATCGATGCGGAATTCGTCCTGCAAAAATCAAAGTAATAATAAGATTTGCTATACCGTAAATTGCAATAATCCCTAATATAACAAGCAGCGTCTTTCTCCTGCTGCGCCTTTTCTCTTCTTTACTCTTATTCTTCATATTTGTCCTTCTTTCTCCCCAACACAATCATCGATTATACTCATATCAATATCGATTTACAATGTTATGCAAAAAAACGCTCCGATCGGCATTTGTCGTTCGGAGCGATTCGATTTACTGTTTCTAAACAATCAGAATTCACATGACTTAGGTGTTCTCGGGAACGGAATAACATCACGAATATTCTCAACGCCGGTAAGATACATGATGAGACGCTCAAATCCCATACCAAAGCCGGCATGAACGCATCCGCCGTAGCGTCTTGTATCAAGATACCAATCGATTGAATCCTTCTCAACACCCATTTCTTCCATTCTTGCAAGAAGAACATCAAGATTCTCTTCTCTCTGGCTTCCTCCGATAAGCTCACCTGCCTGAGGAACAAGAAGATCAACTGCAGCAACAGTCTCATTGTCAGGATTAACCTTCATATAGTAAGCTTTGATTTCCTTTGGCCAGTCTGTTACGAATACAGGACCGTTAAAGTAATCAACAATATATTTCTCATGTTCTTTGGCTATATCTTCACCATAATCAGGCTGGAACTCCCACTTAACATCAGCTTTCTTCAAAATATCAATAACATCATGATGCTTGATTCTTGTAAAGTCAGATGTCAAAAGCTTATCGAGTTTCTCCTTGAGTCCCTTGGCAACAAACTTATCAAAGAAATCAATCTCTTCAGGACAATTGTCGAGAACATACTTAACAACGAACTTAAGCATCTCTTCCTCAACATCCATAAGTCCCTGCAAATCACAGAAAGCCATCTCAGGCTCTATCATCCAGAACTCATTTGCATGTGTCTGTGTGTTTGAATTCTCTGTTCTGAATGTCGGTCCAAAGGTATAAATATCTCCGAAAGCCATTGCAAAGGTCTCGCCCTGAAGCTGACCTGAGCCTGTAATAAAGGACTGCTTACCGAATAAATCCTTTGAGTAATCTACCTTTCCGTCTTCTCCCAAAGGCAAATCGTTCATATTAAGAGTTGTAATCTTAAACATCTGATCCGAACCTTCACAGTCAGCACCCGTTATCAAAGGTGTGTGAACATAAAGATAGCCTCTGTCCTGGAAATATGTGTGAACTGCCATAGCAGCAACACTTCTCACTCTGAAAACTGCAGAGAACAGATTTGTACGCGGACGAAGATGCGCCACACTGCGAAGGAATTCCTTTGTATGACGCTTCGGCTGAATAGGATAGTTCTCCGGACAGTCACCGAGCATTGTTACCTTAGATGCTTTTATCTCGAAAGGCTGTTTATTCTCAGGTGTCAAAACCAAAGTACCTGTTACTTCCACGCTGGCACCTACACGAATCTTGGAAATCTCATTGAAATTATTAAGCTCCTGCTCGTATACTACCTGCAAATTCTCAAAGAATGATCCGTCATTCACATTGAGAAAACCGAACTGTGCCTGTGCGCGGTTTGTGCGAACCCAAGCGCAGATGGTAACTTCTTTTGATGAATATTCAGAAGTGTTTCTGAACAGTTGCTTAATTCTAGTTCTCATCTTTAACCTCCAAGATTAAATATTATTTTAATAACTATCAATTAAAAATATCACAAAACAGTAAATTGTCAATGCTTGTATCTTATGTTAATCTACTTGAGGTAAGCTTTTCGAAAAGGATTAACAAACAAATGACAGATAAAAAATGCAATAAACGGCTTTACTACATTGCTGTTTTCTTTGCCTCACTGATAATAGCAGCAGTGCGACTGATATATATTAAGGACCTGAACGGTCTCGTAGTGTTCGAAGACGAACTCGGATACTGGACTCATGCCGCTAATTTCAACGGACTTAACTGGAGTAACACGCTTAATATGTGGTATTCCTTCGGCTACAGCCTGATTTTGGCACCGATTTTTAAGATTACGCATAATATGGCACTTATGTATAAAATCGGCGTAGGAATTAATGCTTTATTGGGTGTTATCGGATTCTTGGCAGGCCTCAAACTGGTCGACAAACTGACAGACAGAATACTGCCTGATTTTGCAAAGCTTTTTATTTCTTTTACACCGATGATGTACTCGGCTTACCTGCTTCAAAGCAATATCTGCTGGTCCGAGACATTCCTTTATACTTGGGTTATTCTGACTTGTCTGGCAGTCTGCACAATGTTTGATAATCCGAATATATTGAATTCTTTTCTTGCAGCATTTACCGTATCGTTCAGCTTTGTAATACATAACAGAGCATTAGTGCTCCTTGTAGCTTTCGCGCTTACGCTCATTGTATTTATGCTCAGACGCAAGCTGCCGATAAAATCCTTCCTGGTTATTGTCGCAACCGTGGGTCTTGTATTCTATTGGTATACGTATGTTAAAACCATGCTCAAAACAGTTGAATACAATCCTGCCTATATTCTCAAATATAATACTTTTGGAATAGCTGATTCTCAAAGCGGAGTATATTCCGCAAGTGACTTTGCCGGAAATAACGTTAATCAGGTTTTGAGTCATTTGGAAGGAATCTTCACTTTGACAAAAATCAAGTCACTCATAAAATCCATACTCGGTGCTCTTTGGTATCTTGATGTGGGTTCTCTTGGACTTTCCTTCTTAGGTATTTGTCAGTTGATAATATTTATGTATCGCAAATTCAAATCAAAAAAGGATTTTGAGGGTTCGATTTTTCTAGCACTTGTTTTCCTCGGAACTGTAGGACTTAGCTCACTGACGCTTATTGCGCCTGAGGCAACCAAAAATTTTGACAGATTGGATTGCTATTTCTACGGACGCTACGAAGACCAAATCAGTACATTTCTGATTATGCTTGGTATTCTCTTTATCTATGAGACAATTCATAATGTCGTAATTCAGACGAAAAATTATTGGAGATATGCTTTTCTTGCGCTCTGTGTGGTAATTCATCTCGGCAGTTCATTTATTGTAGGACGACAGATTCGCAGCATCCCGACTCCCGTTACCCGTTGTGTTCGTGTATGTGCAGCCGCCCTCTTCTATAAGGACAACTACGATTATTCCTTTTATACCAAAATCGGAATTGCCGCATATGCTTTCGTTCTTGTATTATTTGTTATTATCGCACTGGTTTTCAAGAAATTCAGACTGAACGATAAGACCTCAATAGCTGTTATAGCTGTTGTCTCTGTCATCTTCAGCCTTTGGTCACTTCAAATCACCTATTACAATTACAAAGATGACACTCTTGCTAACCAAGAAAGATGGGACACTGTAATTCCTGCTTCCGAGGTTGTCAATGCTGATTCGGATGCAACAGTATTCTTCTATGCAGGCTGTGACTACTATTATCTGAGAACCCTACGCACCAAATGCGTCGATAACCTGTTTATGGTCGGAATCCCTGATAATCTGTCCTATCTGGAAGGCATAAATCACGCATTCTTCGTAATTCCTAACGGAATTCCTGTCGAGTATTTCCCTGCCGGTCAGATTGAATTCCTCGAAAATAACTGCACCCTGATTGTAGACGATAATTTGGAACACTCCATCTATGAATACTCTCGCAATCCCTCGCGCAGCTTCGCTGTCAATCCTGACAAATTATCCTTTAACTTAACCGAAAGTGATGTCACTGTCACTGAAATAAAAGAGAATTACATTAACTTCTCACCTGACATCAGCATACGTTCCGTCAACGGCGGCAATTATTCCGTAATAACTACGGTTGACCCGCACAATGAAGGAATGGTTCGTTACATTACCGATCAGGAATATTCTCATTTTCTTACCAAAAGTGAAGGTATTGCTATAAACATTACCCGCTATCAGTTCACGGATGAAGAAAATAATACAATTATTCTGGATTACTATCACGACGGGCTTGACGGACTCGTATGCATGACAATCGAATTTGATAATCCTGAAGATGAACTTAATTTTGAATATGAATCTTTAGACTATGTATTAACTGAGACAACAAATGATTTTAACTACAAAAGCGGTTTCCTTGCACGCTTCGGCATTCCTCAACTTATTGAACCGGAGAACGTTGAGCGTGATGCTGCTGTTGAAACAGCCGGATGATTTAAACGGTCAAAATGTTCATCGGGCAGTGAGATTTGGTTCACGGGTGGCGCCGCGTGTGAGCGGTGGTGGACGGCCGACAGAATCTCACCAAAAATGGCCTTATTTCTCACCCAAGGGTGAGATTTTTCCTCGATTTTGGTGAGATTTGATTTACGGGAGGCGGCGCGTGCGGACGGCCGACAGAATCTCACCAAAAACAGCCTTTTTTCTCACCCAAGGGTGAGATTTTTCCTCGATTTTGGTGAGATTTAATTCATGGGAGGCGCCGCGTGCGGACGGCCGACAGAATCTCACCAAAAACAGCCTTTTTTCTCACCCAAGGGTGAGATTTTTCCTCGATTTTGGTGAGATTTGGTTCACAGGAGGCGCCCGCACAAGTTCGACTGATGAAATTTCACTGGGATTCACTCAAAACGCCCCAATAATTCACTGAGCAGTGAACAAAAACAGTTTTATTTTTTTATCAGCTTTGCAATAAAAATAAGCAAGCATGCTCCAATAACAGACACAACAAAATTACCTATATAACCGCCAAAGCCTATTCCCAAAACACCGAGAAGCCATGAACACAAGGCTCCGCCGACAATACCGAGAATAATATTCATAAGAATGCCGTGCTGGCTCTTCATAATCATTCCTGCAACCCATCCGGCTATTGCACCTACAACTAAACCAATAATTATACCTATCATAAACATTTACCTCCTTTTAAACATGTACACATTCTAACATATTCGCATCCTTTATTTGCAATTCATATTGCGCGAAAAGACACGCAAAACTAAATGAACTTTGTCGGATTCAAATGCACAATAACACTCTGCTTAAAACAAAAAAACTCCCCGAATAAAATCCGGGGAGCAACAAAACAACAATAAAATTAGGAATAATCTTATCAGAACATTGCCTTTACGAAGATAACTGCCATAGAAGCGTCACCGTAAATAGCAATCTTACCTTCTGCAATAGCAGAATAGATGTCCTTCTTACCGTTAAGAATAGCTGCCATTGTCTCAGCGTCAGCATTCATTACGAAAGTAGCATCGTTATAGTTATATGGAGCAACCTCAGCCTTCTTGTCCTCAACCTTAACATAAAGCGGCTGTGACTCGATATTACCTGTAAGAGTAATCTGTGTTGCGATGAAGTTAGATGTGAACTTAGCCTTCTTAGCTTTAGCATTCACAGCAGCGAAAATGCTGTCAAATGTAGCCTCAACAGCCTTAGGAGCAGTTGCTTTATTTGCAGCAGGAGCAGCCTTCTTAGCAGTTGCTTTCTTTGCAGCAGGAGCAGCCTTCTTAGCAGTTGCTTTCTTTGCAGCAGGAGCAGCCTTCTTAGCAGTTGTCTTCTTTGCAGCAGGTGCCTTTGTCTCTGTCTTTGCAGCAGGTGCCTTAACTTCTGTCTTAGCTTCAGTCTTAACCTCTGTCTTTACTGCTTTAACCTCAGCAGCTTTAATTGTCTTATCTGCAGCTTTATTATCTGCTGCCTTAGTAGTTGAAGTAGCCATCTACCCATCCTCCACAATCAAATCTATTTTATTAGGAATACACCCTTAATCGTGTACAAAAATATTATAAATTTACATTTAAGTTTTTTCAATTTATCAAATATTGCTTATATAACAATTTTTACAAAGAAGGCCGCACTTTTTAGTGCAACATGCTCAAACAATTGATGTTTATACCAAAAACATGTAATCATCATTGCGTGATAACAATCTTTTACATATAATGTCACATGAAAAAATCTTTAAGTGAGGAGTTTTTATATGTCTACACGCAAAATAGCAACAACAGCAATTATGTCTGCTTTGGCAACAATCCTGATGTTTCTTGAAATTCCTCTCTTCTTTATGCCTGCATTTTTGAAGTTTGATTTCTCGGAAATTCCGATAATGATAGTTGCTTTCTCGGTCGGACCTTGGTACGGCGTTATTGCGGAATTAATCAAAAATCTGCTTCATCTTACAGTTACACAGTCAGCAGGAATCGGCGAGCTCAGCAACTTTGTAATAGGAGCCGTTTATGTACTGTCAGCAGGTTATATTTACAAAGCACACAAAACACGCAAAGGAGCCGCTTGGTCGATGTTAATCGCCACTCTCATTATTGCCGCTGTCGCAGCTCCTTTTAACTATTTCACTATGCTTCCTCTGTACGCCAAGGTTTACGGAATGAGTACTGAAGCAATAATTGCAATGTGTCAGGAAGTTAATAAATTAATTAATACAAAACTTGATGTTATTTTGTGGGTTTTCGTGCCTTTTAATCTCTTTAAGGGAACAGTGGCAAGCATAATCACTTTTGTTATCTATAAACCTATATCCAGGTTTATTAACAAAAAGCGCTGATTTCATGCCAATCCTTAATGGCATAGCGTGTGCTTGTTTTCATTTTCAGCCAATCGTCTGCCGAACCAACCTCATCAAACACGGCACAAACGTCAAAACCGCCCTTAACGGCACCCATAGCAGCCTTATACACATCCTCGAAAATAACAGTCTCCGATATTTCCTTTTTTCCGATATCGGCGCGTATTCTTTTGAGCACTTCGAAATATATATCCGGCTTGGATTTATCTATTCCGCCCTCGAGGTCATCCAAAGTAAGTATAACGTCAAACTTGTCCAAAATATTATTGGCTTTAAGCACAGCTTCTGCATTTTGATACGGTAATGCCGTGGCAATAGCAAGCTTTATTTCAGAATCCTTACGCTTCTGTTCAACAAGCATATTCAGGTAATTCAATGCACCGGATTTGAGTTGTATTTCTTCACGATAAGCCTTATAAACCATATCATTCCAACATTTCATTACCTCTTCCGGTGTCTCATTCAAGTTGTACAGTTCAACAGTAAACTTTGCAGAATCAATCATAGCCGAAGACTTAACCTTCTCAATATATTCCTGAGTCATAGTGAGTCCGCGGTCACTTAAGAAACGCTCATCAACCTCCTTCCACACATTCATGGAATCAATGAGCGTTCCGTCAAGATCAAAAATATAAGTTTTATATTTCAAATTATTCAAGAAAATCCAATTTCTCCGTTATTCTTTCAACAATGGTTTCTTTACGTTCATTGAAGAGCTTTTTATTGTCATCTATAAGATTACCGCCCTCGGTATCGATAGATACAATCAACGGTCCGAAGCGAGTTACATCAAGATGCCACAAGGCTTCAGGCATACCCAGATCCAGCCACTCTGCATCAATTACTTTGTTTACCGATTCGGCAGCTACAACAGCACAACCGCCCGGATAAATAGTATGCACTGCGCAGTTGTCTATACAGCCCTGAGTAGTCTTAGGACCCATTCCGCCCTTACCTATAATAATTTTCACACCTGTTTTCTCGAGGAATTGAGCTTCACATGATTCCATTCTCATGGAAGTTGTAGGACCTACACTGACTACTTTATATGTACCGTCGTCGTTTTTTCGCATAATAGGGCCTGCATGGAAAATTGCCTTTCCTTTAAGATCATACGGAACATCTTTGTTCTGCAAAACAGCTCGGTGATGGACATCATCTCTTCCGGTAACAATATCACCTGTAAGATAAATAACATCTCCTATTCTGAGCTTCTTTATGTCTTCATCACTTACCGGAGTTCTTAATTCATAAATCATAACTCTACCCCCTTAGAAGAAATAAAGTCATATGACAAATCGCTGTTAATACGTATATGACCTCTTCTGTGTGCCCAACAGGCAGTCGACATTCCTACTGCCAGTGTAGCAGGATGACGTGCAGCCTGTTCGATATTTACTCCCATAACAGACATCTTTCCTCTGAGTCCGCCCGGACCTAAACCTATCTCATTTAAGCCTTTTTCCATCTCTTCTTCCATCATGCGGGCACGTGGATTAGGATTATGTGAACCTACCTCTCTGAGAAGGGCTTTCTTTGAAAGCTTTGCTGCTACCTCGGCAGAACCTGCTATACCGATTCCCACAAGACAAGGTGGGCAGGCATTTACACCATATGAAGTCATCTGATCAAAAACAGCCTTAACAACTCCGCCGTAGCCTTCAAGCGGCATCAGCACCTTGGCAAATCCCGGAAGAGAGCATCCTCCGCCGGCCATATAAAGATAAACTTCTATGCTGTCCGAGCCGGGTACAAGTTCCCAATCTATCCAAGGTACACGCGTACCGATATTGGTTCCGGTGTTCTTCTCATCAAAAACTTCAACTGCATTATGACGCAACGGAGCCTTATCCGTGGCAATCTTAACAGCCTCAACAAGAGACTGTTCCAATTCATCAAGATACGGAAATTTAGTTCCTGCTTTTACAAAGAACTGAATTATACCTGTATCCTGGCAGGAAGGTCTTTTAAGTTCATCCGCCTTCTTCATATTCTCAAACATCGCATCATAAATAGTAGCGGCAAAGCCTTCGTTCTCCACCTGCTGCATTTCCTTAAGCTTACTGTATACATCATCAGGAAGATGCGCACTTGAATAACAAATAAAACGTGAAAGTAAATCACTTAACTCATTATTATTGTTCATATTTATTCCTTTCGACATGCTAAAACATAACTGCTAAATATTATATCAAACTAAATCGTTATTATTTGTTAACATTAACGACAAAATATGTATAATATATGTTGCTATAATACATACACTGGTTATGATTTAGTTAGGAAGGTTTTTTATGCAACAGATAAATAAGGACTTTTTTAAAGAAAGCTCTTCAGGATTATCCTTATTAGCTCTGCTTTTTTCATTAGTATTTATCGCAACATTGCTTGCTCAAACACATTTTGATAATTTTACTGTCAGATTGATGCTTGTTCTGTTGCAGTTTGTTATATGCGTTCTTTCTAACGGTACACTTGGAAAGCCTGGGTATTATCTTTCCTGTCTTTTCTCTTTTATTCAGTGGATGATATCAGTATATGAGTACTTCCTTCTTGACGATAAGTCTTCACTTTATTTGGGACTCGTAGCAGCAACTTCACTCTTATGCAATATTATCTTCTTCAATATAGTTAGGAATAATTCATCTAAACTTTATGCTTTAAAGGATATGTACAATACCACCTGCGAGCAGATCAGCAGACTCGATACACGTAACAGAGAGCTTGATCTTGCATTAAACAGAACGGCACTTATCGTAAAAAATCAGGCTGCCAAATCTTCCGATAATAAAAAATCCGCAGGTAAATCGCAACAGCCGGATATTCAACCGTCTTTATTTACCACAAACAATTTTATTGACTCAGTAACAACCCTTCCAAACCGTGACAGAATTCTTGATCAGATTGAATTGTTTATCGATGATACTATAAGCTTCTCCCAATCGACACACGGTATATATACCGAAGCTTTCAAACCTATAACGGTTATTTATCTTAAGCTTGATAATCTTCATTCCTTTGTAGGTAATTCCAGTCATCAGGTAGTTGATCTCTTTATTCAGGGTGTTGCGCACAGATTGAGAGAGAATGCCAATGAGGAAGATATCGTCGGACGCATAGTCAGCGGTGAATTTGTAGTTATTTCAAAGAGCATAAGCAGCAGTGAACAATGTCTCGCATACTGTGATAAATTGAGACACTCAATTACAGCATTCTTTACTGACAGCAATAATAATTCTCCTATTACGGCTTCTGCAGGTGTTGCAGTATATCCAAAGAACGCAAGATATTCAGGAGAACTTCTTAAGGCCGCTGAAGCTGCCGCTAAGGTTGCAACTGATAACGGCGGAAATCAGAATGTCGTATCTGACGTTGATTATTTCCAAAATTATTTCCATGGCAAAACCAATGATGAGATAAACTCCATTTTCGATAAGGCCATGCAAAAAAACGAGATTTTTCTCGTATATCAGCCACAGCTTTCCGCACAAGGTAAGTTGCTCGGCTTTGAGGCTTTTGTGCGTTGGAATAATTCTGAGATTGGTTATATATCTCCTACAATTTTCTTGGATGCTGCTACCAAATCCGGTTATATCTATAAGTTATCGCACTTCATTTTCGAGAACGTAACCGACACTTTGCAGATTGTCAACAGCTTTAATCCTGAACTTAAAATTATTATGAATGTATCCTCTTCTCAAATGAAGGCGGGAATAGTTGAGACTGAGCTTCGTAAAATGTCACTCAGCGTTAACTTTGAGAATCTTGAATTTGACATTCCGGAGGAAATGTTGACCACTTCCTTTAATGACGTTAAAGGTTGTATCGACCGCGTTTATAACAAGGGCATCTCACTCTCACTTGATAACTTCGGCCGAAGCTTCTCATCTCTCAACAATATTCCGTTGCTTCCGATAAACGCTATTAAGCTTGACGGAAATTTCACAAGCAACAGTACGGATGTTACAAAGCTTCTTACTTCTTCCATCATCTCTCTTATGAATGAGATTGACATCCCTGTTGTAGCAACAGGCGTTGATAACGAGGAGCAGTACAATATGCTCAAAGAATACGGTTGCAGCGCTTTCCAGGGTAAGTTCATTTGTTCGCCTCTCAAGACAGAAGAATTGGAACAGTACGTTCTCAAAAGTATAGCTAAAAGATGATTATCCCGGCATTTTCTCATAACCGAGAATTATATTTCCTATCCTGTCCATGTCCATCAGAGCTTTAGCCCCAAGCTTCTCGGCCATGAATTCACGACTTGTCTGCATGTTAGGCTTGCGTCCGTCTGCATTATGAGCGTTTGTGCCGAGAACGAAGACACTGTTGTCAAGCTCGCTTATTAAGTTCCCCCGTCTGAAAAAGGAAGTAAAGCTGTCACAATTTATCTGAAATATTACTTTTAAACGAAGAAGACGGTCAAGTGCACGTCGGTCGCGCTGGTACGCGAAATATCTCTCAACATGAGCAATCATCGGAAGATAGCCTTTCCCGATTAATGCCTCAATTTCATCTACATCACTTTCAATCCACTGCCCGAAAGGCATCTCAATCATTATTACATTTGAGCCGTTAATGCAAAGTCTTTTCAGCTTATCTGATTCGCTCATTTTGTTATAAAGCATAACCTCTGCACCGACTCTGAGCTGTATACCCTTACTTTGAGCAATCGGCAGAAGCCTTTGAACCGCATGATCTCTCGCAATAAAAAAGCTCTCTATATTCATCCTCGCTGCATAAAAATGCGGCGTAACGACCTGCACTCTGATTCCCTGAACTGCAGCCACTCTAAGCATCTCGGCCGACATCTCGAGATCGGTACTGCCGTCGTCAACACCGGGTAATATATGTGAATGAAAATCTATTATATGCATCCAATCACCCCCTTTTCGAAAATGAGAACAATCAAAATATCAAGCCAAAGCCATACTGACGAAATAGGCACACAATGCAGCAACTATAAAAAACACAATCAAACCCTTAAGTATATCAGGGCTTTTATACTGTTCCTCAAAGTGGCATTCGTACGGATCGAACGGATTATAAAGAACACGTTGAGACGAACCGATACGCGGAACGGCATAACCGTTTCCGCCGACGCGATACTCATGCTCACCATAAACAAGATACTGTCTTCCTGCATGATTAATCTCATAAATCGGCGTTGTCAAAACATCACGATACACATCACGGCGTGCAAAATAAAGTTTATCCTCAAAACCGACAACTGTGGCAGTCCCCGAAGACGAACATACCGAATTCATTCTGTATACATTAAAATACATCCACACACCGACAACAGCAGCCGCAACAAGACATCCGGCTATTGCAATCCAACAATATGTTACAGGCTGAAGCTTCCATATGCCGGTCACGCCGAGAGCGACAAGTGCCGCTGTTATTAAGACAATTCCGAGAAAAACAGCAACCATAAATCTGATTTTCTTAATCTCGGTCTTTGTCTTGGAAGGATCATTAACTATCAATATGGACAAACCCAGCAATATCAGAAAAGACGCAACAAGAATGCCGATCATCGCACCGTTTTTGAGAATAATGCCGGCAAAAATCCCTATCAGGTTTATAACTAACAAAATAGTTGATATAGTCCCCCCGACAGATTTTGAAAGAACATTTTTATTAAACTCGCCCACGGAACTCATGCCGTTCTCTACGATTTGGTTCCACAATTTATCAGCACTCGGAGCGTGCTCATCAGTCCGATAAAAACGGCCCGGTATGTCAGGCACATATTTCATATATATCCTCCTGGAAGGTGTTTCCTTAAACGTAAATATATATTTTTGTGCGTTAGTTGTCAAATATTCGAAAACCATGCACGGTCAGTGCTCGGGGCGCGGCGAATGAAATTGCGGTGACGGTGTCTGTGAGAACAGTTCTTGGGTGGACGGTGCATTGGCGGCGCGGTGACGCGGCTTGGGTGAATAGTGCATTGGTGGTGCGGCTTGGGACATGGTGGACAGTGCGGCGGCGCGGTGGCGCGGCTTGGGTGGATGGTGCGGCGGCGCGGCTTGGGTGAATGGTGCGGCGCGGTGGCACGGTGACGCGGCTTGGGTGAATGGTCCATTGGTGGTGCGGCGGCACGGCTTGGGTGGATGGTGCGGCGGCGCAGCGGCGCGGTGGCGCGGCTTGGGTGAATGGTGCGGCGGCGCGGTGGCGCGGCTTGGGTGAATGGTGCGGCGACGCAGCTTGGGTGGATGGTACGGTGGCGCGGCTTGGGTGAATAGTGCATTGGTGGTGCGGCTTGGGACATGGTGGACAGTGCAGCGGCGCGGTGGCGCGGCTTGGGACATGGTGGACAGTGCGGCGGCGCGGTGGCACGGCTTGGGTGGATGGTGCGGCGGCGCAGCTTGGGTGAATGGTGCGGCGGCGCAGCTTGGGTGGATGGTACGGTGGCGCGGCTTGGGTGAATGGTGCGGCGGCGCAGCGGCGCGGTGGCACGGCTCGAGACATGGTGGACAGTGCGGCGGCGCGGCTTGGGTGAATAGTGCATTGGTGGTGCGGCTTGGGACATGGTGGACAGTGCGGCGGCGCGGTGGTGCAGCGGCGCGGCTTGGGTGGATGGTCCATTGGTGGTGCGGCGACGCGGCTTGGGTGAATGGTGCATTGGTGGTGCGGCGGCGCAGCTTGGGTGGATGGTGCTTGGGTGGACGGTGCATTGGCGGCGCGGTGGCACGGTGACGTGACGAGGTAGCTCAATTTCTCCAAAATAGGCCTAAAATTTCTCCGTTGGAGAAGAAAATTGCTTGTTTGGGAGAAATTATAGTTGGACAGTCGGGCGTCGCCAAAATTACCTCAAAACGTCGCTGCTGGCGACAAAAATCGACTATTTCAGCGACGCGACAAACGGGCGACGCCAAAATCACCTCAAAACGTCGCTGTCGGCGACAAAATTCGACTGTTTCAGCGACGCGACAAAC
>JAZLGO010000100.1:0-16157 GCA_045616305.1 Saccharofermentans sp.
GATATTCCTTTATCAGGTCCGTGCACAATGTGTGAAGAGGAGCAAAATCCAACGGGTACTTCTACAGGAAGCGGTGGCTCAACAACATCGACTACACCATCTGTATCTATCGGCGGCGACTCAACTTCTACAAGCGGAACCAATGTAACACCTGTTGTCTCAGTAACTCCTGCTAATGAAGGAACGTCGGCTGTAACTCCTTCAACAGCAGTACAAGAGGTAACAGTTCCTGTTACACCTGACCCACTAAATACGGATGTGCTTTTTGCTTTGCCTTATATTTCAACTTATTACTTTAATCCAAAGCCATCAACAAATGATAACATTCAGATTCCACTATATCTTACTGATTATAATCAGTCGGAGGTAATCTATAATGATTCAACAGTAACTCTCGATTTAATCTATGAGATTGATGAGGGCGGTGAACGTGTAATAAGTAATATTCCATGTGGAGACTACACACTTACACTTGGAAAATTAAGTGAAGGAAAGCACATATTTTCTGTTCAGGTACGAGACAACAGAACTGGTGTGAAGTCACAGAGACTTTATAATGACTTGTGGGTTATAAATCCTGCCAAAGTTCAAGAGAAAGTTTATACAATGACTTCAGCCGATCTTACAAATAATGGCATAAAAAACAACAATAGTAAGAGTAGTACAGATTGCCTTAATACAAGAATTGGTCTTAATAAGTTATTTGCGGATTTAAAGACCAAAGGATATACAAAGATTATCCTTCTTAATGGTACATATAGAATTGATGGTATTACAAAAGACAGTGCTGGTAATACATGTCTTAAAATGCCTTCAGGTTTTACAGTTGATCTTAACGGAAGCACCATTAAACTTGATACTGTAACTTCAACTGAAGTACGAGTTGGCGCGTGTATGGTTAATTTTAACGAGTGTATAGATTCTCATCTGATTAACGGTACATTGGAAGGTGACAGATTCGAGAGACAGGAACTTGGTCTTGAGACAGGATTTATGGGTGAATTTATCATGACTGTAGTAATGGAAGGTGATAAATATTGCTCTTTGAATAATCTTGTTATCAAAAACACAACAGGCCATACAGTTGGCTGCGGATGCGTTTGGGGACCTAGAGCTTTACTTAATTCTTATACAGAGAATATGATTATAATCGATGGTAAGGAAACAGCGAGAGAAGGCTGTAGTACCAGTGACTTTACTGATTTAACAGAAATCAAAAACTGGGATACTTCTGAAGATTATATTTATGTTGGTCATCCGGAAGGCTACAGAGGAATTCAGGCTGATTCAGCTACAATATATGTGACTTTCTATGATAGCAATAAAAATTATATTGAGACGGTTACAGGTTTCCAGTATAGAAAAATGCTTATTCCGACAGGCGCAAAATATGCAAGAGTATCTGTACTTGGAACCGGCATTCCTACAAGCGGTTATGATAATACAATTTCAATTTATACTAAGAAATTCGAGAACTACAGTGAGATTGTAAACTGCGATTTCTATGATACAAGATCTGTAGCACTCTGTCCTTCGGCAGCAATTAGCCTGTTAATAGAGAACAACACTTTTACAAGATGTGGTAACAGCATTACAAGCCTTTGCGTTGACTTCGAGGATGGCGCTCAGGAGTGCCAGGACATGTACTATCGTAACAACAATATGCTGGAAGTCGGTAATACAACGTGTACAGTAGTTTCCTGTTTTGGATTTAACCATGTAATCGAGAATAATATTAACCATTCAGTAGAGATTAGACACGGTGTAGTAGGCGGTGTTGTCCGCAATATGCCTAATCTGAATTCTATTACATGGCAGCTTGGTAATGAAGATTATGCAAGATATGGAAGATTAGATAATTGCGGTACCGCACAGGTTAGATTTATCGATTGTTCTTCTGACAAAAAAGACTGCGCAAGATTCACTGTAACTAACTGTGCTATAGGTGATGGCTGGGTTGAGGCAGTTCCGGAAAAAGTAGTATTCGAGAATTGTACAGTTAACAGTTTCAGAGGAACACGTTCGACATTCCACAATTGTGTGATTAAGTCTGCACCTTTGCTGGGAGACAAGGTTTACTTCTATGACTGTAGATTTATTGCTGATAGTACCGGCGCCGGAAAGTTGATTTTTGCTTCTGATACCCAAGACAATATGAGCAGAATTTTTGACAACTGTACATTTGAAGGTGCATCAGAACTTACCGGTAAAGATCATCTCCACAGTGTAATAATTAGAAATTCTCATTTCGATAATCTTAAGCTGTTTCTTGGTACTCATAAGTTTCAGGGTGAGGTTGTTTTTGAGAATTGTGATATTAAGTCGAGTGTAGAGACATTCATGCACTTTGGTCCATGGGCATATTCTGTTGAGAATATACATGTCACTTTCAGAGATTGTAATATCACGCATACAGGAAAGACCTTCATGTACTTCCTGGCAAAGCCTTCTGACAGAAGTACCATTCTCTTCGAGGACTGCACTATCATAAAGGACAGCGGCTCTCTGGTCGGATGGAGTAATGACCATAGAATGCCTGAGTTCATAGACAATATCGATGTAACTCTCACTTTTAGAAACACGGCAGTCAACAGAAATCTGACAATCGATACTAATACTGTAGGCACCGATCATTTCAAGGTTGTCTTTGAAGACTGACCCTACGTTCGGCAGAGCTTTTTGTATGGAGAAAATGCTATGAGATCTTGTAAGTTTTTGTCTGTTTTGTTAGTGCTGAGTATTATGTTAAGCATCTTTTCAATTTCTGTTTCAGCTTCCGAAAATCTTAACGAACCCAACGATAAAACTATCTTCGCCGACACTTCCGACGGCGCCGACACTTCCGACGGCGTTGACGAAGAAGCAATCACAAATTTCGTAACAAGGCTTTACTCAATCTGCCTTAATCGTGAGCCGGATGCCATAGGCCTTGAGGGATGGACACAAAGCTTGATTGATAAGCAGGCGACAGGCTGTTCGGTTGCATATGGTTTTATTTTCAGCCCGGAGTTTCAGGGCTTGCAGGTAACAAACTCTGAATATATAGGATATATGTATGATGCCTTCTTTGGCAGAAAACCTGATACAGAAGGTTTTAACTACTGGGTAGACCTTCTTGATAACGGCGCTTCGCGTGAAGCAATCTTCTGCGGATTTGCAAATTCACTTGAGTTCTCTGAGCTTTGTAAGAGCTTCGGAGTAGTAAGAGGTTATCACGTAGAAGGAAATGATTTTAACAAGAATGCTCTCGTAAATTTATTTGTTGAACGACTATATAATGTTGTATTAAACAGAAGCTGTGATGACGAAGGAATGGCAGGATGGACAACGTATCTGGTAGACCGTACTAAGAGCGGATATGAGGTAGCATACGGCTTTGTATTCAGTCCTGAGTTTATAAATCGTAACTTGTGTAATAATCACTTTGTGGAAGTAATGTATGAGGCTTTTCTGGGAAGAAGTTCTGATGCAACCGGTAAAGCATATTGGGTGGATTTCTTAGTAAACGGTTCAACACGCAAAGAGATCTTTAACGGTTTTGCGGGTTCAATAGAGTTTGCAGCAATTTGTGATTCCTACGGAATAGAAGTCGGCAACATTGATGCAACTGCTGTTGCTGATATTCCTTTATCAGGTCCGTGCACAATGTGTGAAGAGGAGCAAAATCCAACGGGTACTTCTACAGGAAGCGGTGGCTCAACAACATCGACTACACCATCTGTATCTATCGGCGGCGAAGATGATAATACCGGTAAGACTCCGACGGCTGAGACGCCTTCTCAGAGTCCGACACAGACTCCGAATAAACCTTCATATGCACCAACCGGAGCTCCTTCAAGTGTGCCTTCCGGTATACCATCAAGTACACCTACACCGACAAACGACGGTTCAATCACTTTAAATGTGACTTCAACTTCACTAAACATTTGGGATACTTTACAACTTGCTTTAACGTCGCCAACAGACAGTACAAATGTGTCATGGTTTTCATCAGAACCGTTGGTCGCAAGAGTAAATGACAACGGCTTTGTTGAGGCGTTGAGAGTCGGTACTGCAATGATTACCGCTGAGACAGAAACTCATGAGACAGCTGTTTGTGTTATTACGGTAAGTGACAGTTGTGAGAATTTTAATGAGCGATTCAAGGTGCCGTATGTATCAACATATTACTTCAATCCGAGACCGTCTGTTAATGATAATATTCAGATTCCTTTGTATATCTCCGATTATGAGAATTCGGATTATATTTATGATGATGATTCTGTGACTCTTGATATTCTTTATCAGGTTGATAAAAATGCAGCGCAGACAATAAAGAATGTACCGCTTGGAGATTACACGCTTACTCTTGGTAAACTTTCTGAAGGTATGCATACTTTCTCGGTTAGTGTCAAAGATAACAGGACGGGTTTGACTTCTCCTGTTCTTTATAATGATTTGTGGGTTCTTAAAAATCCTACAAGTGAGACTGTAGCAGGTAAAACATATACCATGAAGCAGTCAGATCTTACTAAATATAATATAGTTCTTCAGAGTAAAAATGCTGCTGACGGTGAGTTTACACCTGTATTGTCATCTGAGCAGTGCCTTAATAATCGTAACGGCTTAAATCAAATGTTTGCAGAGCTTAAAGCAGATAATTATACGAAAGTGGTTCTTGTTAAAGGTATATACCGTATAGACGGAGAACAGCTTCCGGGTGTCTACGACAGTCAGCCGAGTTGTGTCTGGCTCCCGTCAAACTTCACTGTAGATATGAATGGTTCCACATTTAAACTTAACACTATTACAAGTGAGAATCGAGGTTGCATTGTAAGTTTTTATGATACGGTTGACTCACACCTGATTAACGGTACTCTTGAGGGAGACAGATTTGAGCGCAAAGCTCTGGGTAAAGAGACCGGTACACTTGGTGAGACAATTGCTACCATAAGAATGTATGGCGGTAAGTATAACTCTATCAGTAATCTTAATGTTCAGAACTGTACGAGCTATGCCTTCTTTAAGACATATACCTATCCTACTCGTAATGTAATCAGAAGCTATGAATCAGGTGCGATTGATCCTGCAACAGGTAATCTTGTCAGTTCTCCGGATTGCAGTACCGGTCCGTATATGGATTTGACGGAGTGGCGTAATAACGATCAACTCGACAAATATATGTATATCGGTCATCCTGACGGATTGAGAGGGGTATGGAGCGATTCTCTGATAGTTTATGTTTCATTTTACGATGCCGGCAAAAAATATTTGGAAACGGTAACAGCAATGCAGTTCCGTAAGATTCTTGTTCCTGATAATGCACAGTATTGCCGTGTGACCGTTCTGGGTACCGATATCGATACCGGTTACAACGGTGAGAATAATCTTGCAATATACGACCATCACCTTGGTGATTACTGCGAAGTTACGAATTGCAATTTCTTTGATACAAGAGCTTGTGCCATGGCTCCAGCAGTTGCATGTCATATCCTCATTGAGAATTGCGCTTTTACCCGTTGCGGTAACAGCATAACTGCGGTTGCAGTTGATTTCGAGGACGGCGGTGAGGAATGCATGGATGTTTTCTATCGAAATAACACTGTACTTGAAACAGCAGGAAATGCTACTGTAATATCGAACAGAGGTTTTAATCACATTTTCGAAAATTGTACAAACCATTCCTTCGAATTCAGACATGGAATTTACGGCTTAACGGTTCGCAACATGACTGATTCAAGAAACTCGGTTTCATTCCAGCTCGGAGATCGAAAACACCAGGCCTATATGCGTGTTTATGATAATAATTTTAACGTTTATAGGTCCGCTAATGCGGCTCAAAACAATCTCTGGACTACGGATTTTATAATCAGAGATTGTACGATAAACACAGAAAGTTTTAACAATCTGAATGACCGCGTTCGCTTTGAAAATTGTACGATTACTGATATGGGCGGCGGTAATTCAGTATTTAATAACTGCACTGTTCAATGCCAAGATAAGGGTAATCTGGGAAGTAATTTGTTCTTCTATAATTGCACATTTAAAAATCTCGGCGCGTGTGATCCGTACCTGAGATGGACGTGGCAAACCGATTTGACCAGAGTGTTTGAGAATTGCATTTTCGAGGGGACAATAAAAATGAACAGCGCCTGCAGTTCGGTGTTGTTCCGTAAATGCGTATTCAGTAATCTGGAGTTTGTTGCTTCTGCTACCGAGAAATCAAATACAACGCAGATTGTCTTTGATGATTGCGAGATTAATTCTTCTGCTGATTCGCTTATTATGGTAGGCCCGTTCGCATACTGTGCGGGTTACACGAATATTGTTTTCAAGAAGTGCACTATAACTCATACCGGTAAAAGCCTGATTAACTTATATGCGAAACCGATAGACGACAGTTGTATTCTGTTTGCTGACTGCATAATAAATAAAACTTCCGGGGTGCTTTTGACAGGCTCAGACGGATTTAATATAGCCGGCAGCCTTAATTCGCAATTTCAGCAATATGTAAACCGGGTGGCTGTCAGTATCATATTACGCAGGACAGAAGTCGCCTCCGATTTGGCGATTGATACCGATAAAATTGATACAGCCTGGGCGAAAGTAACATATGAGGGCTAAGGTCAATAAAGCATTTGTTTTGTTGAAACGGTTAGTTCGGCTTTGAAGACCTGCTTCTTCATTACTTTGGAAAGATTCACTGAAAATGCCCGAAAAGTTCACTTGCCGGTGAATAAAAGCGCCTGTTTCAGTGAATCCTTGATTGTCCGACAAAATCTCACCAAAAACGGCCATTTTTCTCACCCAAGGGTGAGATTTTTTCCCGATTTCAGTGAGATTTACATTGTGGCTCCGATCGCCGCAAGTTGTCCGACAAAATCTCACCAAAAACAGCCATTTTTCTCACCCAAGGGTGAGATTTTACCCCGATTTCAGTGAGATTGGGTTCGCCGAAGTCGGCGCGGGCGATGTGGCGTGGACGGCCGACAGAATCTCACCAAAAACGGCCTTTTTTCTCACCCAAGGGTGAGATTTTATCCCGATTTCAGTGAGATTTACATTGTGGCTCCGATCGCCGCAAGTTCGCCGAAGTCGGCGCGTGTGATGTGGCAATGACCATCCATGGAAAAAGACCAGAAAAAAGGGTAGAAGTTCGCCGAAGTCGGCGCGAGCGATGTGGCGAGCGATGTGGCGGGCGATGTGGCGAGCGATGTGGCGTGCGAACGGCCGACAAAACCCTCCTCCCAAACATACAAAAAAAGAAAAAATATCTTTGTTCTGCCGTTTATATGTTTAAAAATACCGTTCATGTCAAAAGCATTTAAAAGCAAATCGGCTCATGATAAGTTTATCTCAACAAACATAGAGATAATCGCATTTGAACGAAAGGAGTCATTCATGCTTGCAGTAAAAACGAACAACCTTACAAAAAAATACGGCACTAAGACAGCTGTTGACAGTGTGAATCTTGAGATAAACGAAGGTGAGCTTTTTGCATTGCTCGGTGTAAACGGAGCAGGAAAAACAACTATGATTAGAATGCTTTCCTGTTTGTCATCACCTACATCAGGTGATGCATCAGTTCATGGCTGTGATATAAAAAACGCAGCAAAGGAAATCAAGCAAATCATCGCTGTATCTCCTCAGGATACAGCCGTTGCGGGTAATCTGACAGTTCAGGAGAATCTTGAATTTATGGCAGGTATCTGTTGTGAATCAGACAGAAAGCAGAGAGGTGTAAAAATTCATGAGAGAGTCGAGAGCGTTATAAATCAGTTCAGTCTTGACGAGGTTCGTAACAGTCGTGCCAAAACTCTTTCGGGCGGTTGGCAGCGAAAACTTTCAATAGCAATGGCACTTATAGGCACACCTAAGGTTCTCTATCTTGATGAACCTACGCTCGGCCTTGACGTGCTTGCCAGAAGAGAACTTTGGAAAATCATCAAAACACTCAAGCAAAATACAACGATTATCCTCACCACTCATTATATGGAAGAGGCAGAAGCTCTGGCTGACCGTATAGCAGTAATGGTCTCGGGCAAAATCATTGCCATCGGTACACTTGAAGAACTTGAAGCAAAGACAGGTAAGAAGGGACTTGAAGAAGTATTTGTAAGTCTTGTGGAGAACTGAATTATCATATAGGAGGGATTATGAAAAAAACGCTTATATTTGCAAAAAGAAATCTCACAGAAACACTCCGTGACACATTAAGTAATATTCTTTGTATCGGCTTTCCGATTGTAATGCTGATAATAATGACCATTGTCAATGAGAGTATACCTGCAGAAGCCGGTATGACAATATTTCGTATCGATAATCTTGTCGGGGGCATAATAGTATTCGGTCATACCTTTGTGATGCTTTTCTCTGCGCTTAATGTTTCAAAGGATCGCATGGGTTCATTCATGATAAGAATGTATGCTGCTCCTATGGAATCTGCAAACTTTGTTATCGGATATATACTCCCGATGATTGCCGTAGCATTTATCCAGAGCATAATTACGGTTGTGTGCGGTTTGATTATATCGTTTATCACGGGCTTCAGTCTTAATATTGGAGGCCTGGCAGCTGCTCTTTTGGCCTCGTTGCCTTCAGCATTTATGTTCACCGGCATCGGTATATTGTTTGGTTCGCTTTTCAACGAGAAGGCAGCTCCCGGATTGTGTTCAATCGTTATTTCACTCGGTTCTTTTATCGGCGGAATTTGGTTTGATGCTGAACAAACAGGCGGCGTACTTTTAAAGATAAGTAAGTGCACACCTTTCATTTATTGTACCGGAGCAATCAGAAGTGCTGTTTCTGCAGATTTTTCGTTCAAGAGTTTCTGGCTTTCAGAGATTATCGTTCTTGGTTCTGCTGTAATTATTGCGCTTTTGGGATTTGCTGCTTTTCGAAGAAAAATGCGAGCTGATTTGGGATAATAGCTGATTGCCTTCATTTCAATGGTATTTTATACTGTTATGCGAGCGTCGAGAACTTATGCCGGTGCAATATTTACAGCACTTGCGGTCTGGTTGCCCGTTTTCGAAAAGCGTAGTTTTCAGTATTTTGGCGGAGGATGTAGGCATGAAGATAAAAACTTTTGTCAGTTCTGAATATAAAGAACCCGAACTTCATATTTGTACTAATGATATAAATGACCGAATATTGAAAATCCGTGATGACCTTCAGGCGCTTTACGGTGATTCGATAGTAGGAACAGACCTTAGGGGAAACAGGTGCGTTGTTCCGCTTATCTCGGTTATATCTTTTTATGCTTCGGAACAGCGTGTAATTGCAAAAACATTGGATAATGAATACAGCATCTCGAAGAAACTCTATGAGCTTGAAGATGAGCTGAGCGACCTGGGTTTTGTCAGAATTTCAAAATCAGAAGTTGTTAATATCCATAAAATAGTACGACTTGATATGAGCCTTACAGGGACAATCAAAATCATCATGTACGGCGATTATGAGACATACACATCACGACGCAATATTGCCAAAATAAAGCAGTTGCTTTCGAATAAAAAAGGGGGAAGATGAGCATGAGGTCTGTTTTTAAACGCGTATTTTTCAGTTTTAATATTTCCTGCCTTTGCGGCCTGCTTGTAAATCTTTTTATCGATTTAGTGGTAAATGCATTAACAATAAGCCCTTTTGTATCAATATCGCCGGCTTTTGTAAATGCTTTTCCTACTGCGGTGACGGCTGCTTACGTGAATGTTCTTCTTTATGGTCTTATCGGCGCTGCTTTCGGCGGACTTACCTTTATATATGATTGTGATCGTATCGGTTTTGTTGTCCAAAATATAATTTATTTTCTTGGTACCTCGGTTGTGTGGGTTTTTGTCTCAATTGTACTGTGGCAGCTTTACAAATATCCGTCGGCGCTTATCAGCACTGTTTCCGGCTATGCGGTTACTTACATCATCGTTACAATTATTGTGTACAAAAATATGAGAAAGTCCGTTCAGCAGGTAAATACATTGCTCAATAATTCTGAGAAATGAAATTAATCTGATATAATGAGTTTGATTAATTGATTTGGGGGCTGATATGAGAAACGAGGAAAAATCATTCGGAAAGATCGTTTTGAATAAAATGCTTATTTTTGAAGTCTTGATTTTGGTTTTGGGACTTGGAATAAGCATATTTTATACCTGTTCTGTTCTTAAATACGATATTCGAAATGCTTGGTTTTTCAGATTCGCAGTCGTGGATATAATTTTTATTATTGTTACGATTGCAGTATCAAGGAAAAAAACAAATGTCGGCAATTTTATCGGCTTTATTTTTATTTTTGTATTTTTGCTTTACGGCGGATACGGAGCCTTTTGCTGTATGTTGCTTGATCAGAGAATGGAACATTTATCCTACTATAAGGGTAAAACAGTAAGTGCAGAAGTAGACGATTCACTTTATGTTTGGGACGGTGAGAGTGTTACTTATTCATTGGGGAAAGATTCGCGTGCGGAACAGATTGATAAATCAAAGCATACTGTTGTTGTTAATATAGATAATCAACAAACAGAAAAGGCATTATATGATGATGATTCTGATGAGAATATGTATTTGCAAATATATGGCGGCGGAACAGGCGAATGGTTGATTCTGAAATCAAAGAATTAGATAATTCAATCACTGTCAGAGGAAACGAAGAGTTTGTTTTGATACGGCACGATATATAGATTGCTTGAAAACAACAAGTCAGTATAAAGAAGCAAATAGAATTGGGGATAAAGTAAGACTTTTTTCAGTTGAAATATGGGAAAAGGCACATGAGCTGTGGAGCAGTGAAGAATAATTAACAGGCATAAAGTATAATACAAAAAGACAGTGTTATTCCGGAATGCTGTTGACTGAACTGTTGTGTTGTGAGGATTAATTATGGAAGCAATCGAGAAGTTATTATTTGAACGCAGAGATGAGGAATATGCTGCATTTCAGGCAAAGCTGACACCCGGTGTTGACAGAGAACTGTTTATCGGCGTGAGAGTGCCGAAAGTCAGAAAGCTTGCAAAGCAATTAAAGAATGAACCGATAGCTTCTGAATTTATTCGCGAACTGCCTCATAAATATTACGATGAGAATATGCTTCACGGACTTCTGATATCTGAAATAAAAGATTATGAGAAAGCAGTCGAGGAGACCGACCGTTTTCTTCCTTATGTAGACAATTGGGCAGTGTGCGATATTATGTCGCCGAAGGTTTTCAAAAAAGACAAGCAACGTCTTTTGGAGAAAATTCGTGAATGGGCAGCCTCGGGAGATACCTATACTATTAGATTCGGTATTGAGATGTTGATGAGCCATTATCTTGACGAAGACTTCAGACCTGAATATTTGGAGATACCTGCAAAACTTAGGTCTGAAGAATATTACGTTAATATGATGACAGCGTGGTTTTTTGCTACGGCTCTTGCAAAGCAATGGGATGCTTCGATTCATTATTTGGAACAGGACCGACTTGACGGGTGGGTACATAATAAAACAATACAGAAAGCGAGAGAAAGCTTCAGAATCACCGGCGAACAAAAGTCTTATCTTGCAACGTTACGTCGTAAGTAGTATTCAGCTTGTTCATCTGGATTAATTACGAATTTTACATAACGTTAACTATTGAATCTCTCTTATTTAGTATAATAGAAAGAGAGTTTGTTAATCGTTTTTTTATTTAATTAAATTATGGACTTTTGCCTCGGAGGATATTATGAATATTCACGGTGATCGCATATATAAACCCAGACGAGCTTTATATTATATTGAACCGACTGCAGAAGAGATTCATAATTTTTACTTGGGAAAAATGCCTGAAAGAGTTTTAGCGTATGACGGTGCATACGGAACATATGACTGTCCGGGTATGTTTATTATAGATTCCGAGACCGGACACAAAGAAGTAATAGGAATTGAATACAGACCTGATGATGACAGAATTAATTATCCTGACAATCTTGAATCAGTAATTTTGCCGGGCTCCTTTATGATTGTGGGCGTTTTTGAAGTAGAAGACTGCTTCAGCGTGGAAAAAGTAAGAAAGAGCATCAGCGGAGTCGAGGATTTCATAAGACATTATGATAATAATTTGGATACAATCAAGGTTAAAGATAAACCTGAATATGTTCAGATATATACCTTGAGAGGATATAACAGACTTTTAATGCAGGCTGAGAATGTGACAAAAGAGGAGTTCTTTGACGTTTTGTTTTCGCAGACGGATATGAAGTCCAAACTTTATAATGTTGCCTATCATGATACTATAACAGGTCACTATAATTGGAATTATATATGGCCTATCACTACAGGCTATGGTCTTATAGGAATACAGGACTTTGCATTTGTTCATTTCGATATTAAGGATTTTAATTCACTTAATGTAGTATACGGGCACGATGTAGCCAACAGAGTGCTCTGCAGAGTTGTTGAGAAAATGAAGGAGCAGGACTGGGTATATTTCAGCGCACGGTGTCATAACGATAATTTTGCCATGATGATTAAAGATATGTCGGAGGAAGAGACAAGACAGAAACTCGAGAAGATGTTTGAAGAGATTACTGTTTTAAAGGAAGATGAGAATTATCATGTGTACTACAGATGCGGTGTTGTTCCTATGAGAAATGCGTTAATGCTCGCAGGTCGAGTTGCCGATGCAGGTAAACAGGTTCAAAGAAAGGGCGTGAAACTGTATGAGACAGAAGTCCTGTTTTTCTCAGATGAGATGTATGACGACCTTGATTGGTCTATGAAGATTAAAGCTTACCTGGATACTGCAATTATGAGAGATGAATTTTTGATTTATCTTCAGCCGAAATATGATATAAGAAGCAATAAGATAAAGGGTGCCGAAGCATTAATCAGATGGCAATATCACGGAAGAGATTTGTTGTTCCCGGGCAACTTTATTCCTATATTTGAGACAGGCGGACTTGTCAGTAAATTGGATGATGTGGTCCTTAATAAAACCTGTCAGTGTTTTGTACATTGGAAAGAAACGGGAGTGCCGATGTATCCTATCTCGGTTAATCTCTCAAGAAAGAGCCTGGGTAATCCGAGACTTGTTGATCATTTGACTGAGATTGTGGATTCGTATGGCGTTCCGCACGAACTCATTGATTTTGAATTGACCGAGAGCGCTGCTTATGATAATCAAGAGCATCTCGTAAACGTATTAAGTGATTTAAAGAAACGCGGCTTTAAAATATCGATGGACGACTTTGGTACGGGCTATTCATCGCTTGCTCTTCTGTCAGTAATGCCGCTTGATACGCTTAAGATAGATAAATCATTTGTTGACAGAATGGTTATAGGTGATGAATTTCAATCAGGCCGCATAATCGTCAAGAATATAATTTCCATGGCTAAAGAGCTTGGCTTCGCATGTCTTGCAGAAGGCGCTGAAGAGAAGGAACAGGTTGATTTGTTAAGAGAGTTCGGATGCGAGTATGTACAAGGCTACTACTACAGTAAACCTGTAATGGTCGACTGTTATGAGAAGATGATTTGCGAATAAAAAACATATGTGAATGTGCCGTCTGCCCTGAAAAGTTTATTCGTCAGGGCATTTTCTTTTCGAAAAATATAAACTTTGATTTATGAATATATCTGCTATAATGAAGCGATTGAAAGGAGTATAAAAGTGAAAGCAGATATTAAAAAGAAATTGGAGATAGGATTATGGACGTGCAACCTGATTGCATTTATCATAATTAATTTGACTGTATTACGTAAAATTCATTGGATTTTGATGCTTATTACGGCGGTGCCGCTGCTGATAACAATCCTGTGCGTTATTAAGAACAAATATGTTGACTGGAATAAGAAATCACCTGCGATTCGACCGTTGCTTATATCGCTCGGCGTTTTTATTGTGAGTACGATTATTACTCTCATACCGGGCGTCGGTGATTACATATTTGTGTTCTTTTTCATAAGCAGATTTTTGAGTGCGGTGCTGTCGTTTGTATTATTTATTCGATTTGTGAAGGTTTATAACAGAGCCTTCAGAGAACATCAGAAAGAAATAAATCTGAATAAGGGACAGTGTCTTTATAAGGCAAGTACCCCGGTTGTTTGGGCTTTTATCCTAATTTTGGTTTGGGTAGTTACCGTTTCTTTTACGGATAAAATGTCAACCGTGAATTCTCCCGAGAAATATGATAGCGTGATTTCGGATTCTGATTATGAATTTTTCCCTGATTCACTTCCCGACAATGCCGATAATAAGGAATTTTATCAATTCCCAGGCTTTTGGCTGGCCGGAAGCAAAGCCTATGTGAGATTTGAAACAACCGTAGAATATCTGGAAGAGTATGAATTGCAGCACGAATCGACGGTTAATAAGGTAACAACCACAGACAATTGGATTGAACTGCATGCGGAATCAAGTAAAATTTGCAAGCTTATAACCGAGAATTACATCAGCAATGAAAACTGTGATGTGTACGTTAATTCAGATGGTTTCTGTATTCAGGGCTATGCAATAAACCGCAGTACAAATGAGATTTTCATTTTTTATGACGGAATAGATTAGGTGAAAAAACCGACTTTGTTGCTGACTATAAATTTGAATTTTCGAGAAAAGAAATATATATATTAAGTATGTTGATTTATTATTCTTTTTTTCGAAAAGGGGTTATTGATTGAAAAAGATATTTACTGCTTTTTGGCTTTGACCATGGCCTTCGGTGCCGCTTCTTGCAGCAAGAAGACAGAGGAGCCGTCTGAGACATCGAAGAAGACCGAAGCAACAACTCAAAGTGAAACTGAGAAGGAGACTCAAACCGTCGAAAGTATAACAGTCGAGACAACTGCAGAAGCAGAAGAGACTGTTGTGACTGAAGCAACAACGAAAGAGGCAGCAGATGTATCTTCTCAGGTGCCGGAAGGTGCTGTCTCAGATGAGGGAAAGCTCGGTGAGACAATCACATCTTATGTCGACGGTGATTACTTATATTTTAAGATTAAAACTTCAGCTGACTTTAATGCCAATAATGCAGGTATTAAGATAGTAAATCTGGGGTTCTATCTGACCGCTGATTCCGAGTATATTACTCAGGGTATTCATGAGAATACACATTGTTTGGTGAAAGAGTTTGATAAAGAATGGTTTGACGGAACATATATATTCTGGCTTGATAACTCTATGATTACAGACCTTGCTTCTGATGAATCCGAATGGGCACCCGGAACCTGGTCAGTACTTCTGTATGACACAGATACCAATTTTGCAATCGGAGAGTGGTTAATTGTCCTCGAAGGCGGCGGTAAGTATCATTTTGAGTTTAAGGATTCTTGGCTTTACGGTGCAGGTGAAGACAAGGCTGTTAAGGATTTTGCAACCTCACAGGAAGAGATTGCATCATGGTTTACTTATTCCGCAGAAGAGACCTATGATGAGTGGGCAACATTCTACTTTGACGGTTTTTATCTCGAAGAAGTAGATCCGGAAGGTTATGATCATTACTACATGATGGTTTGTCCTGAAGGTAATTATACAACGTATGAAGAGGCAGATGCTGTTGATCTTACATACTGCGGAATAGGCGAGAAGTGCCCGTACAGATTTTCCTTTGAACAGTATGGTGTTCCTGAAGGTACATATACCATTGTTATTGCACAGATGGGCGGTGAGGTAGAAGTTCAATTTACTGCAACCAAGAAAGGCAATCAGTGGGAGATGGATTTTGCCGATGCGACCAGTACACATTTGCCTGCATGATATGCGGTTGGATTATTATGCGCGTGGACTCGAGGATTTGAAGTACGACCCGTTGCATTAGAATTATATAAATGCCGATTCAACACTGATTGAATCGGCATTTTTTTAGCTTTGTTCTTCATTGGGTAAAGTGGCGATGCGGAAGAATGTGGGCAGCCGACAGAATCTGACTGAGGACTACAAACGAATAGGAAGCGAGGCCCTGACGATGCGGAAGAATGTGGGCGGCCGACAGAATCTGACCAAAAACGGCCTTTTTTCTCACCCAAGGGTGAGATTTTTCCCCGATTTCAGTGAGATTTGGTTTGCCGAAGTCGGCGCGGGCGATGTGGCGAGGGCGGCCGACAGAATCTCACCAAAAACGGCCTTTTTTCTCACCCAAGGGTGAGATTTTTCCCCGATTTCAGTGAGATTTGGTTTGCCGAAGTCGGCGCGGGCGATGTGGCGAGGGCGGCCGACAGAATCTCACCAA
>JAZLGO010000101.1:0-9008 GCA_045616305.1 Saccharofermentans sp.
ATTTCTAACGCAAATTGGGGTTGGAAACGACTGCTTCAATGTCTTTAAAGTGCTTGTTAAGAACAATTTGCGTTAGAATCTGCAAAATATCGTCATTTCTAACGCAAATTGGGGTTGGAAACGACTGCTTCAATGTCTTTAAAGTGCTTGTTAAGAACAATTTGCGTTAGAATCTGCAAAATATCGTCATTTCTAACGCAAATTGGGGTTGGAGGCGACGTACTGCCTTGACTCGGACACTGCGTCTCCAAAACGCGTGTTTTTTATCGCCAACAGCGAGTTTTTATGCATGTTTTGGCGACATCCTTGCGCTGCATCAATCGTCAAATTTCATTTCCCTCGCCAATCACATAAAAACAAGCCGCCCAAAGTGAAGAACCACTTTAAGCGACCCGCTTTCAAAAAAACAATTTCTAAATCTTAATCCAATAACAAATCCAACTGTATATCATTCGGATCATTCTCAGCAATAATCGGATTACGTTCCTCAGCCGGAATACAACCGAGCTTCTTATAGAATGCAATTGTGTCTTCAGAAGAACCGGCATAAAGACGAATTCTTGTCGCATCCATTTTACGTGCCTGGTCCTTACAAAGTTCAACGAGTTTCTTTCCGATACCCTGATTACGATATTTGTTCGAAACATACAACTGCTCGAGTACAACATGTTGATTCTTGCTGCCGATAGGATTGGCTTCGAGTGTAGCAAAACCTACAAGCGTATCACCGTCAAAACATCCGAAGACGGTTCCGCCGCCCTCAAAGGTTCTTCTCATGTGTTTGACATGCCATCCGATACCGTTCGGAAGTTCGTCGTCTTTCCAGTTAATCTCAACGAGTTCATACTCCTGAGTGTCCGGATTCATACGCCATGCGTTCTTGATAAAGCAGGAACCGTCAATTTCTTTGATACGATTAGCTTCATCAATATTTAATTCTCTGTACAAAAACATTGCGTCACCTTCTCTCAATTACCTGTGTTCACACAGACTTCTTTTTTTGTTTTCACCATTCTAACAAATAATTTAGAATAAATGAAGCGGTTTTAGGCAATTTTGCATAATTTTTTGCAATTTTCTCTTTTATTTATGGTAAAAATGCACTATACTCTCTTTTGTATATGATGGGTATTGTTTTTTTCATACGATATAAGGAGGAAAATCAGTGTTACCACTAATGTATTTGAGCAACATATATTTTGATGAAGTTGTACCTGAAACTCCTTTCGAAAATGTGTTTGATGATTTTTTCAAAAGCAGCGGTCACGGTCATCATGGTGGAAATTCCGACAGTAATGTTTGGCTCATTGTATTCTTTTCTGTTATTGCAGTTTTGATTATTGTATCTGTTTTCTTCATCGTACGCAGAGTTAAAAGCAAAAAGGAAGAAACACCTTCATGATTGGCAAGTTAGCTTTATATTATGCTTTTTGTCTTCTGATAACTATTTTATTGGAGGAGACTGTTGCCTTTTTTGTCTTTAAAATAAGGATGAAAAGCGACCTTATTCTTGTTCTTCTTGTAAATACACTGACAAATCCTCTTGTTGTCACTCTTCAGCTTATTGCCAACCAGTATTCACCGATACCATGGATTGCAACCTTGCTTGCACTTGAAATTGGCGCGTGCCTTACAGAGGGATTTATTTATAAAAGGGGATTGTATTACAACAAAATCAATCCGTATCTTATATCACTTATCTTGAACTGCTGTTCATATTTCGGCGGTAATCTCATTAACAGTTTGCTGCATTTGTTCTAAATCTCCCTAATCAATCATACATATACAATATTCTTTGAGTATATGAGAAATAATCTTTGGAAAATCCTCTGAACTTAGCGAATATATTTTATCGATGAAAGCAGAAGATGGATTATGGTTTCCTTTTACCATATGACCAATAGAAGATTCATCTAATTCATACTCACCAATATCATAAAACAGTTTATTCACGTCTTTTCTTTGAATAAAATTCCTCGTTTTACAATGCTTAATAGCAGCAAAATAAGTACCCAAACACAATTTATGCAAATTCCGCTTCATTCGGTACGATTTCAAATCATAGGGGCCGTCTCGAAAGTGATTAATTCACAGAGAGGCAGGAGGTGATTTCTTTGTATAACCTTTATCTCTCACCCGCATAGCGGGTGGTTTTTTTAAGCACGCTTCGCGCGCTCAACAGGTTCACGTCCCCAGAATGAATAAAAATACCGCGAATACCCTGTTCTACGGGCGTTCGCGGCATCGTTATTTTAACTGGCGGAGAAAGAGAGATTCGAACTCTCGAAACCGTTTTGCGGTTTACACGATTTCCAGTCGTGCGCCCTCGACCAGGCTAGGCGATTTCTCCATTGGTCGCAACAATATCTAAAACTTGCCAAATGATTGTACTAGGTTTATCCCTTGTTGTCAACTTTTTTACTTGTAATTTCCTTTTCGAAAAGGGGTGAACAATTACTTGTGATAAAGCTTCTTTGTCTGATACTCCGGCTCACATGTAATATTTATTCCCAGTTTCTTGAAGACATTCTCATCTACCGACGACAGAATGGTTGTCGCATGAGCATCGCTGTTACGCAGATTACTTATCTGCTCCATGGCAAGCTCGGCAACCGGATTGGTGGCGGCACTGATTGCAAGAGCAATGAGCACCTCATCGGTATGAAGTCTCGGGTTATGGTTACCCATGTGATTGATTTTCAAATCCTGAATAGGCTCAATAACGATAGGCGAGATGAGCGGAATGTCATGTCTTATTCCTGCAAGCTCCTTAAGTGCATTCAACAAAAGAGCGGCCGAAGCACCGAGGAGAGCTGTTGTCTTACCCGTAACAACACGACCGTCAGGAAGCTCAAGAGCACATGCAGGTCCGTTAGTAGCCTCTGCACGAACTAAAGCAGCTCTGATACACTTACGATCGGTAAGATCAATTCCGGTTTTCTTAACTATAAACTCAAGCTTACTTACGTCCGTGCCGTCGGAATTACCCTGACGCAAAGCGCATTTAGCCTGATAATATCTTCTGATTATCTCCATCTTTGAGGCCTCACGACATACATCATCGTCGGTAATTGCAAGACCTGCGCAGTTAACGCCCATATCTGTCGGGCTCTTATATGGAGATTCACCGTATATTTTCTCGAAAATAGTATTAACAACAGGGAAAATCTCAACATCTCTGTTGTAATTGACAGTGGTTGTTCCGTAAGCATCAAGATGGAACGGATCAATAACATTTACATCGTTTAAGTCTGCAGTAGCAGCCTCATATGCAATATTTACAGGATGACTCAAAGGCAAATTCCAAATAGGGAATGTCTCGAACTTGGCATAGCCGGCCTTTATTCCGCGCTTATTCTCATGGTAGAGCTGAGAGAGACATGTGGCCATCTTTCCTGAACCCGGTCCCGGTGCGGTAACAACTACAAGAGATTTTGTGGTCTCAACATAATCGTTTTTACCGTAACCTTCTTCACTTACAATCAAAGGGATATTCAACGGATATCCGTCAATAGGATAATGCTTATATACCTTAACACCGAGCTGGCGAAGTCTCTTCTCAAATTTCTCGGCAAGAGGCTGACCTGTGAACTGTGTGATTACTACACTTCCTACATAAAGTCCTATCTCGGTAAATGCATCGATAAGACGAAGAACATCCTGGTCATAGGTAATACCCAAATCACCACGGCGCTTATTCTTCTCTATTGCATCTGCACTGATTACAATAACGATTTCAGCTTCCTGCTTTAATTCCAACAGCATCTTAACCTTACTGTCAGGCTCAAAGCCAGGCAAAACTCTTGAAGCATGGAAATCATCAAAGAGCTTACCGCCGAACTCCAAGTAAAGCTTGCCTCCGAAGGAATCGATTCTGTCTCTGATTTTCTGCGACTGCAACTGAACATATTTATCGTTATCGAAACCAATATTAAACATAAAAACACTCCTAGGTTATTTAGCTTTAAGAATTATAACACTAAGCTTTTTTACCTACTACACAAAAAATATTACATTTATTCCGTATCACGGGAACAAAAATTATTGCTCTGCCTTCCACTCAAGATAATCATCATAGCTCATTTGCTTGTCGATAATACCTGAAGGAGTAATCTCTATTATGCGATTTGCAATAGTGTTTACAAGCTCACGGTCATGCGAATAAAACAGAATTGAACCGCCGAATTTTTTTACACCTTCATTAAGTGCGGTAATTGATTCGAGATCGAGATGGTTGGTAGGATCATCAAGAATAATCACATTTGCATTTACAAGCATCTGCTTAGAAAGCATACATCTTACCTTCTCTCCACCGCTCAATACGGAAGCCTTTTTAAGTGCTTCATCTCCGGAGAAAAGCATTCTGCCCAAGAATCCTCTGATATAAGTCTCGGTCTGATCCTTGGAGAATTGCCTGAGCCAGTCGGCAAGTGATAAATCACAACCGTCAAAATATTCATTATTGTCTTTAGGAAGATAAGATCTTGAGGTCGTTATTCCCCACTTTACCTCGCCTTCAACAACATCTCCTTCCTTAGGTGCATCCGGTGTAGATACTCCGGCCATAATATCCAGCATCTGTGTAATGGCAACTTCATCCTCGCCGACAAAAGCAATTCTGTCTCCTTTATTCATGGTGAAGGACACATTATTAATGGTCTGACGGCCGCCTCTGTCTGCACAAAGATTTTTCACACTGACTACATCATTACCTATCTCACGTTCCATATTGAAAGATATAAACGGATATCTTCTTGAAGATGCCTTAACTTCAGGAAGTTCAAGGGCATCCAATTGCTTTTTACGAGATGTGGCCTGACGCGATTTGGATGCATTGGCGGAGAAGCGCGCAATAAATTCCTGAAGTTCTTTGCGTCTTGCCTCTATTTTCTTCGTCTGATCCTTAACCTGTCTCAAAGAAAGCTGTGTATACTCGTACCAGAAATCATAGTTGCCCTGAAAAAGAGTAACTTTATTAAAATCTATATCAACTATATGTGTACAAACCTTATTCAGAAAATGTCTGTCATGTGAAACGACAAGAACGCAATTCTCATAATCCATGAGATAATTCTCGAGCCAACGACAGGAATTCAAATCCAGATGGTTTGTAGGCTCGTCGAGGAGAAGATAGTCCGGTGTACCGAATAAAGCCTGCGCCAAAAGAACCTTAACCTTCTGACCTCCTGTTAAATCTGCCATCTTACGTTCATAAAATTCTTCACCCAATCCTAAGCCCTGAAGAAGAATCTCGGCATTACTCTCTGCAGACCAACCGTCCAATTCGGCAAATTCGCCCTCGAGTTCGCCCAATCTTATACCGTCAGCATCACTGAAATCAGCCTTTGCATAAAGAGTCTCTTTCTCCTTCATTATCTCATAAAGGCGCTTGTGTCCCATAATTACAGTCTCTCTGACACTGAATTCATCATATTTAAAATGATCCTGCTTAAGAACTGCCATACGTTCTGTGGAAGGAATATTTACAAATCCCTTTTGAGCCTCTATCTCACCTGATAATATCTTGAGGAAAGTAGACTTACCCGCTCCGTTGGCACCGATAATACCGTAACAATTGCCTTTACTGAACTGAATATTTACATCTTCAAACAAAAGTCTGCCGCCGAATCTTAATTCAACGCCTGATACATCAATCATAATAATCTCCTGAATTATCCGTTTATTTTAAATACGCTTGTCTCAAAGAACAGAATAACATCTGTAGGAACAAGCTTTGAAGCAAAATGTAAAAGCTTCTGCATAAAACCGTACACAAGAAGCTTGCGTCCGTCGCGGTTGCATTTGAGGCTCTTTGCCGCAAGTTTGTGCGGATCCGCAACGCACAGTGCGCGTATTCCGGTAAATTGAGCATCGGGATTACCTAAAGCTTTACCCAAAAACTCAGTATTTATCGGGCCGGGGCACACACATGTCACACTTACCTTGCGTGACTTAAGTTCATATGCCAGAGCACGCGAAAAGCTTAACACAAAGCTTTTCGAAGCGGCATAGATATTAAATCCAGGCTGTGGAAGAAAAGCAGCCGATGAGGATATATTGATTATACCCGAATTCTCCTTCATATAAGGAAGGCATGCATGTGTAACAAGAGCAAGACTGCGACAATTCAAATCCATTGTTGCAGATATATCTCTAGCAGTGTTCCCTTCAAAATCTCCTCTTTTTCCCATTCCGGCACAATTTATAAGAAGACTTATCTCTGCACCTTTGGTATTCAAAAGAGATGTAAGCTTATTAATATCGGCTTCAGAACACAAATCCAAAACCACAGGAACGCATTTGGAATCACGCTCGGCAAATGCCTTAAGTCGCTCCTCTCTGCGTGCAATGAGCCACACTTCATCGTATAATGACGTATTCATCTCATCTGCAAAAGCAGCTCCGAGTCCTGAAGACGCACCTGTTACTATGGCTATATTCATTACTTTCTCTCCTCTGCGAAGTCTTCTGTTGCAATCTCAAACTATAGAATAATATTACATTTTGTGAATTCTATCAAGGAAACCGCCGAAAGAAGACTCATCTCCGCCATTATTTCTCTGAGTGCTATTCTTTTGTTCGGCACTTGGCTTTGCCTCCGAAGGCGAAGGAACAAACGCCTGTTTCTCAGCCGGCTGATTCTCTGCAGGCTGTTTTACACTTGGCTTATTCTTTATAGCCTTCGCAAAATCCTGACCCCTCAAATAAAACGGCTCATATTGCTGTTCTACGCTTGGCTTATTCTCTGCAGCCTTCACCTTATTAATTGCTGAATTTATCGGCTTAAACGGAGAAGCAACACTGTCGCTCGGTGAATCCCAAGGCGCAGGAATATTGGCTCCGATTATAGGTTTAAAGGTGTTATTACTGCCGGACTCAGGCAAGGTTGAAGACGACTTGGTTCCCTTATTGCCTGTTGTTGGTGTTTTTGCAGCAGGCTTTGGCGCACCCTTTGAAGTCGGCTTCGGTGTTTGTTTTACAGCCGTTCTCGGCTTCTCTACAACAGCAGCCTCAGACTTTTTACTATTGTCCTCATCTTTTATATCAGCTAATACGGCACCGACACCGGAAGCAATAGCTTTTGTTTCTGACACATTCTCTGTCGGTTCCTTCATCAGCGGTTTAAACGGTGAGACCTTGGTAATATCCTCCGGAGCATCTCCGACGGCCGCAGGTTCTATAGAATTATTCATACTCTTAACTTCAGGTTTAGTTTCAAGCTTCATTTCAGGCTTCGTCGAACCGGCGACTTCAGCGTTTTCCTTATCGTAATTAACCGGTCTTAACGCATACGGATCTCTTTCCTTCTGCAAATAGCCGTTAACCACCTTCGGCTCTTTAGCATCTTCTGACACAGACAAAGCATCCTGCACAGGTAAATCAGCCTGACGGGTCGGCGCAAGTATATCCAGTATTTTCTCAGTAAGAGCCGGAATAGGAATAATGTTTGCCGCCAGTTCAGGACCGGTATAACCGTCATTACGTAAACGGTATATTCTTCCGAGTAAAAGGAACAATAAAACAATCAAAATAGGAAATATCCACTTAAAACTGTTTTTTTGTTTAAGTATCGCTATCTGTCCGCCTGCCTTATCGCCTTCAAAAAGAGTCGGTGTAGGAGTAGGCGTGCCCATACCGTTTATGTTGTCACTCGGGTCTGTAGCACCACCTTCGACAATCACATCACTCGCTGAAGAATTCTCTGTTGTTTCAGTAGCAGTCTCGGCGGTTGTCTCAGCTGTTGTTTGTGCAGGAGTTGTCTCTGAGGTTGTTGAGTTCTCATCGGATGGCTCAGCTGCAGAGGCGGAAACCTCTGAAGAATTGCCGTCTGTATTTGGAGAAGCTGCAGCAGGTGCAGTCTCAGCTGTCTCATTCGGTGCAGCCTGAGTTGACACCGCACCTGATGATGTCGATATATCGTCATCGTTATCCGGAGATGTCGCATTTGTCTGAGGTTCAGCTACAACTTCAGGCTTAGGAGCATCGGTCGGAGCCTTAGTAGTACTTGCTGCATTTGTCGCAGTCGGAACCGGTGTTGCCGTTGCCTTAGGTGCAGTTGTAGTCTCAGGCTTTGGAGCACTCGTCGGGGCCGGTGTTGCTGTTGCCACTGCCACTGCAGTAGGTTCTGCTGCCTTTGTCGGCTTCGGAGCAACCGTAGCCTTAGGTGTATCAGTAGGCATCGGTGTGTTTGTTGGCTTAGGGGTATTAGTGGCTTTAGGAACATCAGTTGCCTTTGGCGTATTTGTTGCTTTGGGTGTAGTAGGCACCGGAGTATTGGTATTCTCCGGTGTAGGTGTCGAAGCATGTACCACGCTCTCCGAACACGAAGATACGCTTACACCGCTTAAACCGGAACCGGATACATTAAAACCGGGATTACCTGTTACTCCCCAGTCATCTAATTTTACAACCACAGTATTACCGGATGCGCTTACGGCTTTGCAGCCCCACGCATCACTTACCGAACTGACTTCTCCCCTATCAAATACTATTGTTACTGTTACATCGTCACTTGCTTCGTGGTCTGATGTACTGATACTTACAGTGGCACCGGCATCCCATGAATTATTGACAGAAGCTGTAACACCGGCATAAACACCGAGGGATTCACCGCTCAGAACAGGACACAAAATGGTAACACACAAAAAAACTGTTACCAAAAACAACACAAAACGATTAAAAATCCTGTTTTTCATCCGCTTATTCCCCACAAACAATCTATTTCAGACAACAAAAGTATTATACAGTATTTAGAAATGATTTTCACTCAAACAATTATGATAGTTTATGTCGATTGGGCGCCCGAATTTACTATAGATTGACTTTTCCGCAGGAAATCATGGTTTTCCTTCGAATTTTATGGACACACTTTACGGAATTGTTGTCTCAGACCATGAATTCCCGTGAAATCGCCGGTTACATCAAAAAACGTGACCGAATCTCGGGAATTTATTGTTTTACAACCAAAAATTCCCGTAGAATTGCTATGTTTTCTGAATTTCGTGTTC
>JAZLGO010000102.1:0-32763 GCA_045616305.1 Saccharofermentans sp.
TATTCATAAGTTATTTCTCCTTGCGTTAAGTAAATAAAGTACTGCCATTCTGACAGCAACTCCGTTTGTACCCTGCTCATTAATAACAGACTGATCACAATCGTAAACACAGGTAGGAAGTTCAACTCCGTGGTTACACGGACCCGGATGCATAAGTAAAGCATCATCTTTAGCTTTGGCAAGCATCTCAGGAGAAATACCGTAGAATTGACTGTACTCAGCTACTGACGGGAAAAGAGATTTATGTTGTCTCTCAAGTTGCACTCTGAGTCCCATTACCGCATCAGCGTCCTTAACACAATCTACAACTGAATCAGCAACTCTTACACCCATATCACTGATTCCTATAGGCATCATTGTCCTAGGACCGTAAACTGATACATTTGCACCCAACTTATTAAGTCCGATTGCATTACTTCTTACAACTCTGCTGTGATAGATGTCACCGCAAATAGCAATATTTTTACCTGCAAAGTCGCCCCACTTCTCATACATAGTAAACATATCTAGCAAAGCCTGCGTAGGATGTTCATTCATTCCGTCACCGGCATTAACCACCGAAGCATTTAAATGAGGTGCAATAAAATGAGGTGCACCTGACTGACTGTGTCTCATTATAATTATGTCGGTAGCCATCATATCTATTGTTCTAGCTGTATCAAGAAGAGATTCACCCTTAGCAACTGAGCTTCCGGTAGCTGAAATGTTAGCACTGGAAGAACCCATATATTTTGAAGCTAACTCAAATGAAAGTCTTGTTCTTGTACTGTTCTCATAAAAAAGAGTAATAACAGATTTTCCTTGAAGATGAGAAGTCTTTTTATTACCGGACAAAAGAACCATCTTCATCATTTTGGCAGTATCGAGAATTTCCATTATCTCATCTGCAGTCAGTTGCTTTAAACCTAATAAATCTTTATTCTTTAAACCCATAACCTAACCTTAAGCCTCCTCACAAAGAAGAACCTGATTCTCTTCATCAAACTCTTCGAATTTTACTTTAATCTGTTCACTTAAAGCAGTCGGAACGTTCTTACCGACAAAATCAGGTCTGAACGGAAGTTGTCTGTGACCTCTGTCTATAAGAATTGCTAACTGAATCTGCTGTGGTCTGCCGTAATCAAAAATTGCTTCAATTGCAGATCTTATTGTTCTGCCTGTAAACAATACATCATCAACGAGTACAATCTTCTTGCCGTTAACATCGAAAGGAATTGTTGTACCGTGTACAATTGGATGTGACGAAAGTAAAGACAAATCGTCTCTGTAAAAGGTAATATCAAGAATTCCCAAAGGAACCTCCTTACCTTCAATCTTCTCAAGATTTTCTTTGATTCTTTTAGCCATGGATACACCGCGTCGTTGAATACCAACCAAAGCCAGATTATCAAGGCCTTCATTCTTCTCCAGAATCTCATGTGAGATACGCGTGATTGCTCGATTAAGAGCTGATTCATCCATCAACGTGGCTTTTGTAATCAGTTCACCCATAAAAAGCACCATCCTTTCGATATAAAATCAGCAAAATAAAAGCCGAATTATAAATATAATCCGGCCGATATATAATTCAATTAATATTATGCTTAATTTATTAAATACAATCTTTTCAACCTCGCCGGATTGAGTTAAAGATTTACTTTCAATAGTTTAGGCTACTTATCTTTAAATTACAAGTACAAATTCATTATATTTTTTTATTGACAAAAATATAATAGAGTAATATCATTTGCATGTTTATACATCATTATGTATATTTATACATTTACTTGTTAATATATTTTTTCGAAATGGAGTAAATCACAATGGAATACAGATTAATGACAATTGACGACTACCCTGCTGTATATGAATTATGGATGTCATGCAAAAATATGGGATTCAACGATAAAGATGATTCTGAAGAAGGAATTAAGAAACTTTTGGACAGAAATCCCAATACCTGTTTTGTTGCAATTTGTGATAATATTATTGTTGGTGTAATTCTGTGCGCTAATGACGGGCGTCGCGGTTTTATTCATCATATGGCTGTACGTGAGAACTACAGGAGATTGGGCATTGCAAAAACTCTTCTTGATATGGGGCTTAAGGCCTTAAAGAATGAAGGAATAAACAAGGTTGCTCTTCTCGTATTCAAATATAATGAAGCCGGAAATGCTTTCTGGGAAAGTCAGGGCTTCGAGCTTCGTACAGACATTAATTATCGTAACAAAGCTCTTACAGGGCTGATTAGAATTGATACATAAGGAGTTTATTATGGCAAAGAAAATGTGGGCCGGACGCTTCCAGAAAGCTACAGACACGGCAGTAAATGATTTTAACTCTTCCCTTCCATTTGATTGCAGAATGTATAAGCAGGACATCGAAGGTTCAATTGCTCATTCAACAATGCTTGCTGAACAGGGCATCATCTCAAAAGATGATGCAGAGAGCATAAGAGACGGTCTTCTTTCTATTTTAGAGGATATAGAAAGCGGTAGACTTACTTTCGATTCCGATGCCGAAGACATACATATGTTTATCGAAGAAGAATTAACAAACAGAATCGGTGATGCAGGCAAGAGACTTCATACCGGTCGTTCAAGAAACGATCAGGTTGCTTTGGATCAGCGTCTCTACTTAGTTGATGAGTGTTGTGAGATTCTTGAGCTTATTGACGATCTTGTTAATGCTTTGATTTCTATTGCTTATGACAATCTTGAGACTTATATGCCGGGATATACTCATCTTCAGAGAGCACAACCTATTACTTATGCTCACTATTTATCTGCATATATCGAGATGTTCTTAAGAGATCAGGAAAGAATCGAGGCTGCAGCAGTACGTGCTAACGTATCTCCTCTCGGTTCAGGAGCTTTGGCGGGAACTACTTATCCTTTGAATCGTGCACGTGTTGCCGATATTTTGGGAATGAGTGATGTTACCGGTAACTCTTTGGATGGTGTTGCAGACCGTGATTTTGCAATCGAATTTGCTTCTGCAGCTTCAATTTTTATGATGCATCTTTCGAGACTTTCAGAAGAACTCATTCTTCACTCTTCTCAGGAATTTAAATTCATTGAATTAGATGATGCTTATTCAACAGGCTCATCAATGATGCCTCAAAAGAAAAATCCTGATGTCGCAGAATTAACTCGTGGTAAGACCGGTCGTGTATATGGTGATCTTGTGTCATTACTGGTAATAATGAAAGGACTTCCTCTCACCTATAACAAAGATATGCAAGAAGTACAGGAATCTATGTTTGATGTAATTGATACCATTAAGGGAGTTCTTGTTCCGTTTACCGGTATGATAAGAACTATGACAATTAACAGTGTGCGTATGGAAGAAGCAGCACTCGGAGGCTTTACAAATGCTACTGACCTCGCAGACTATCTAGTTCGTAAAGGAATGCCATTCAGAGAGACACATGCAGTATCAGGAAAGCTTGTTCATTATTGTATCGAGAATAAAACAACTCTCGAGAAGCTCGATTTAAAGACTTTAAAGGAATTCTCCGAATTCTTTGAAGAAGATGTATATGAGGCTATCTCTCTTGAGACCTGTGTTAATAAGCGTGTTATTCCGGGTGCACCGGCTCCTTCAGCCGTAAAGGAATATTTGGATTCTTTAATTGTGACTGAATAATATTCTTACTGATTTATTTTGGTTTATAAACAGGAAAAAGGGTTGTCTCCAAAAATGAGGCAACCCTTATTGATACTCTTATATTGGATTCATATATCAGAAAATCATAAAAGCTGAACATATTTCAAGTTAGAAAGATATAATTTGTATTTTCGATATATATATATTACCAAAAGTAATTAAGAACTCATTAAAAAGCACTACCCAAACGGATAGTGCCAAATAGATACTATATTTGAAAATTACGGTCTTGGAGCACCGCAAGACGAACAGAACTTACCGGTATTACCTGTACTTCCGCATACGGCACACGACCATTGAGAAACAGTATTAGGAGACTGTACCTGAGGAGTTGCAGCTACTGCTTGAACAGGGATATTACCGGAGACGGCAATAGAAGTCTGTGCGATATCTCGTCCCATGTTCCTGAGAGAAATATCACGACCATAATCATCTACATGCTTTCTGAAGTATTCCTTTGCCTGTGTTGGATCAGAAGGAAGTGGGCCTAAATTCTTAAATACATCCATAATGTAATTAGGATTAACTCCGCTGTTCAAAGAACGTTCAACGAAATAAAGAGTCTCCATCCAAACACGCTGTGTAGTAGTGCACATTCCGCCTGCAATCATCAAAATAAAAAGTTGAATTGTCTGGTTGGTCGGATTCTGATCGAACACACGTACCAAAGAAGAAAGATACTGAGCAAAGTAATTATTTACATTTGGATTAAACCAAGGACTCATTTTCTCATTCTCAATACGGAGTACCTCCTCAAAAATCCTATCAATCGTGATAACTTGACCATTATAGAAATTACTTAATATTTGTCTGGCTTCGTCCAATGAAGGAACAGAATCAGTTGAATAAGCAGTTCCGATACCTGCTGGCGCATTAACCGTACTCGGCTTTGCATTAGGATGCAAAACACCATTGGTATTGCTGCGGACACTGTTTTTACTACCTCTTCTGATTGCCTCACCGATTCTCATATTAATCTCATTCATCATTGCACTGTATTTATTACTGAGCACCATGTTCTGCTGTTCCACTCTGCTGCTGTTGAGATTAAATTCAATTTTGTCAAACCATTTACTATTAACATATATCCTCACTACATAGTCATAACTATATTTATAACGACGCGGAACATAACTCTTACGATTACCTTCACTGTCCTTGTAATAAATTTCTTCCTTATGTTCCTTTGTCTCAGTCTCAACATTTGATACCGAAGTCATATCAATTACATCAGGATTAGCGGTAGTAAAATTTGCAAGCTTTGCAGAAGTTACTGCAAAAACATCAGCTTTCTTACTGAAATATAACTTTGTATTGTCGTCTCCTAATATTTCAGGACCGGCGAGAAGCTGAATTCTGGCCTTGTTAGCTTCTCGATACTGAAGATGCTCTTTCATTTCTGCTACTGTAGTCTTACGACGGTCGGTAAGCAACGGTGAGATTGCTTTTGCACAATCACTGCACATATTGCCGTCTTCAAGTTTCCTGTTACAAAGAAACTTAATCTTCTCATTACAAAAATCGCAATACTTCTTGTCAAATAAACCCATGTCTTTTCCTCCTCGGATACATTAATATTCTGATATAAATCAGTATAACTAATGTCAACGAAGCATTCTATACCGCTGACACGAATATTTTATACATAATCAATTATTCATAACAGTTGCCTATACGAAGGATAGTATTAGCTATTTCTGTAAAATAACTGAAAACAATCATCGTATACTTACGTCAAGAGAACTCTTCTATATATTCTTTATCAATTTTCAACCAAATTTACAGCCCAATTAAGTTTCTTTAAAAATATTGTAGCAAGAATGCATTTAGCGAATTCAGAGAAAGTAACAACTGCGTATATAGGCACGATAGACAAATTAGTATTATGAATAAGTAAATAAGCTATCGGTACTGTTACAATCCAGCAGTAAACACTGTCAAAAAGCAGCGTAATAAAGGTTTTTCCTCCTGATCTTATAGCAAAATATGAGGCGTGATTGTATGCCATAAGCGGCATACCAAGTGCATATATTATCATCATATTAGATGCAATCGCTCTGACTTCATCTGTTGTCTTATACACCTGCGGCACAATATGCGATACAGAAATCATTACAGCACTGGTAATAAGACACGTAGCTACGGAGAATGTTATAAGCTTACGTGTCGTATCATGTGCACCTTCAATATCACCATTACCTAATTGTTGACCTACAATAATTGCAACAGCGGAACCAAGAGCAATAAATACGATATTAAATACATTACCTATAGTAGAATTAATATTATTTGCTGCTACAACCGTCAATCCTCTGTAAGAATAACACTGACCGATAACCGTAACTGATAAAACCCAAAATATCTCATTACACATTAAAGGAAAACCTTTTATTGCTATCTGCTTCAACAAGTTGCCCGGAACACCGAGCGAAGAAGTAAATACAAAAGAAGCAAACTTTAGTCTGTCAGAATGACGATGTGTCCATACTATATTAATTATGCATTCTGTAAATCTTGAGATGACTGTTGCTATTGCTGCACCTGATACACCTAATGCAGGAAATCCCAAATTACCGAAAATCATTACCCAGTTTAATATCAAATCAGTAAGAACTGCTATTATTCCGGATACCATAGGTACAAAAGTCTCACCGCATTCTCGCATAGAAGAAGCATAACAAATAGACAAGGCCATAGGCGGAAGCCCTATCAGCATTATCATAAGATATTCTTTTGCATATTTAAAAGTCTCTTCTATTCCTTTCAAATCGGATCCTTCGCCTTCATGAAGATATAATCCGATTAAACCTTTGTTATACAAGTAAAACGCTGATACACCGACAATCGAGAAAAAAATCGCCATATAAAGTTTTATTCTTAATGTATCCGCTACACCCTTATGGTCTCCTTTACCATAATACTGTGCACCGAAAATGCCGGCACCGGAAACCGCACCGAATATCGCCATCTGGAATACAAAGAGTAATGAACCGGCTATTGCAACACCGCTCATCTGATTAGTTCCCAAACGACCGACCATCATATTATCCAGAAGATTAACAACACTTGTTAATGCATTCTGAAGCATAATAGGTATCGATATTAACATAACTTTTTTATAGAAACTCTTTGTTCCTATAAAGCTTTTGATGTTCATTTATTACCTCCGCATATATACAAAATCATCTGTCCGTTTCTTCGACGAAATGAAGAATTTCTGAGGATGATATTATTTGAGATATAGCTTCTCTGATGAAAGACGGCTTAATATTAACCGATGATATTCTATCTAACGGAATCCAAACCAGTTCCTCTCCTTCATCAGTAATGCTTTTAAGATTATCAAGCTCTGAATCATCCAATCGAACTAAATAGTAGAACTCTATAGTATGACAGTCCATTACCTCTTTACTGCCGCTAATGTCATTTTTAAAGAAGTTCTCACAGACTACTGCTAATCGCTCTGTCTGAACACTAATTCCGGCCTCTTCAAGAAGTTCGCGCTTTATACAATTATCAGAACTCTCACCGAGCTTTACTCCGCCGCCGATAACATAATAGTAATCTTGAAACTTGCACTTAACGAAGAGCATTCTGTTATCGTTTACTATCAGTGCGCCTGCACGATATCTAAACCAATTATTCTCATTTCTGAAACAACAATCACTGCTCATAAATACTTCTTTCCTTCCCGAAAAAGCGGATAAAAAAACCATCTCAAGACTATCTTGAGATGGCAGTTACTTGATAAGTTATCCAAAAGCTTAAAATTACTTTCTGATTCCAAGCTTAGCGATAATTGTACGATAACGCTCGATATCAATCTTTGCGAGATAATCGAGAAGTCCACGTCTCTTACCAACCATCATAAGAAGTCCACGACGTGAGTGATGATCACCCTGATGTGTCTTTAAGTGCTCTGTGAGGTGATTGATTCTTGCTGTAAGAATAGCAATCTGTACCTCCGGTGAACCTGTGTCACCCTCTTTAAGACCATACTCCTTAATGATTTCTGCCTTGTTAATTGAACTCATAAAACTGTCCTCCGTAATTAAATTTTACACGTATATCAGAGAAACGGTCGGACGATCCGCTTTCTATGACACCGCAACTTCAAGATGATAACATTTATAATAATAAAAGTAAATAGGAAAATCCTATTTAATAAGCGAATCTACAAAATATTCAGGATCAAAATCCACCAAATCTTCAGCAGCCTCACCCAATCCTGCAAGAACCACAGGTTTATCAACTATGGAACGCAACGCTACGGCAACACCGCCCTTGCTGCTTCCGTCCAGCTTAGTAATGCCGATATAATCAAAATCAACGGCTTCTCCAAACGCCTGAGCCTGCATAATGGCATTCTGTCCCGTGGTAGCGTCAATTATGAGAAGTGACTTAATATTTGCATCTGGCGCCTCGCGATTAATAACACGATATATTTTTGACAATTCGTTCATCAAATTAGTCTTATTATGAAGACGACCGGCTGTATCTATAATCAAAACATCAGCTTTTCGGGAAAGAGCAGCATGAACCGCATCATAACAAACAGCAGCCGGATCTGAACCTGCTTCCTGCGAGATAACAGTAGTCTCGGTACTCTCGCCCCAAGCTTTAAGCTGTTCTACTGCAGCGGCACGGAATGTATCTGCAGCGGCAAGAATAACCTTCTTCCCTTCCTTCTTCCAATTAAGTGCCAGCTTTCCGCAGGTAGTAGTTTTTCCTGTACCGTTAACACCAATCATAATAAGTATATTAAGTTTACCCTGTTCAAGTTCAATTGTTTGCTTCTCACCGAGAATCTCGAGCATTTGGGTCTTAACATAGCCTAATACGTCTTCCTTTGAATCAAGACCTGTTCTCTTAATCTCGGACTTTACAAAATCTATTATCCTGGAAGAAGCCTCAACACCGCAATCTGCCATAACAAGCAACTCTTCAAGTTCATCAAGCATATCATCATCAAATTTACCGCTTGAAGCAGCTATCTTGGTAAAATTCTTGCTGAAAAATTCTGATGTTTTATTTAAACCCTTTTTAAATGCATCTAATAAACCCATAAAAACCTCTTTTATTTATCATCGCCAAGACGCATTGACAGCACCTTGGATATTCCTCTCTCCTGCATTGTTACGCCGTACATTCTGTCACATGCTTCCATGGTTCCCTTACGGTGCGTAACAAGTATAAATTGTGACTTTGATGTATATCTGCGCACAAAGTCAGTAAATCTGACAACGTTTACCTCATCAAGTGCAGCTTCAACCTCATCCAATATTACAAACGGTGAAGGTCTGAGCTGTAATATACCGAACAACAAAGCAATAGCCGTAAGACACCTCTCACCGCCTGACAGAAGCGAGAGACTTTGCAATTTCTTTCCCGGAGGTTGTGCTTTAATCTCTATACCGCAGTTAAGAACATCTTCTTCATTATCAAGATATATCTCTGCAGTACCGCCGTTAAACAAATCTTCAAATACCTTCTTAAAATTATCATTAATAATATTAAAGTGATTAATGAACTGTTTTCTCATCTCTTCAACAAGATCAAGAATTACCTTCTCAAGATCGTTCTTGGAGTTGACTATGTCATCTCTTTGTTCTTTCTTGAAATTGTATTCATCAGAAACCTGCTTATACTCTTCAATTGCATTTAAGTTAACATTACCGATGTTTCTTATTTGTGATTTCAATGAAGAAACAAGTCTGGCTGTCTTGGCTTCATCCTTAATTTCAGGATAATCACCTTCTATGTTGCCGTAAGATAATTCATACTCTTCCCACAAATGATTCTTACACGAATCAATCTCATCAATATATCTCTCATATTTAACGGTAAGATTATTAAGTTCATTGCTGATACTGTTAATTGTTGAAGATAAGCTTGTAACACGCTCAACATAACCGTCAATATTTCCGCTTAAATCATCACGTTCTTTATTGAGTGCATTGATTTCAGCTTGCTTACCTGACATAACAGTATTAAACTCTTCAACTCGCTTAGAGTCAGTCTCATTCTTTGCAATAATATCCTTAACTTCTTGCTCAGAATCAGTAATCTCCTTGACTTTATCTGCCAAGTTAATCTCAAGATTCTTTCGCTCACGACCGATAACGGTTGTCAAATCAATAATACCGTTACGTGATGCTATAAGACGCTCAGACTTCATCTTCGAATCATTAATATCAGTTTTAAGCTTCTCAATATAATCAAGTGACTTTTTGTTTTTACTGTCGCCTTTAAGAATAGACGCTCTGTAATCGGTCAAATCGTTCTCAATCTCACCTATTACAGTCTTGCTCTCTTCTTGATCATCAATCATCTCCAAACGTTGCTTTGATACTTCTTCAATTGAAGAATTTACATTTGCAAGATTATCAAGAAGTTCCTTAAGTTTATCCTTATCGCTGTTATACTGAGTCTCAGCTTTAACACGTTCCATCGAGAAATATTTCAACTGCTCATCTAATTGCAGAAGTTCTCTCTCAATATCGCTCTTCTCTTCATCTATTTCCTGACGCTCAGTCTCACTTATGGCAAGCTGCTGTTCAAGCTTCTCACAAGATAACTTAAGTTCTTCTATCTCACGGGCTCTTCCGAGAATACCGAAATTATTTTTCCTTACAGAACCACCGGTCAAAGATCCGCCCGGATTTATAGAATCACCATCCAAGGTAATAACTCTGATTTGATACTTGGTTGCGGAAGCAATATTTCTTGCCGCATTCATATCATTACAAATAAATACACGACCGAGAAGATTTGCGACAATGTCTCTGATATTGTAATCACAATTCACAAGATCAGAAGCAATTCCTATATAACCGTTTACCTTCTTTGCTTTGCTTACAAAGTCATATTCAATTTCTCTTGGTTTGATATTCTCTATAGGGAGAAATGTTACTCTTCCCATCTTTCCTTCTTTAAGGAAAGAAATAAGATCAGATGCATCCTGTTCTGTCTCGGTTACAACATTATGTATGGCATTGGCCAAAGCAATCTCAATTGCCACATCATACTTTGAATCAGTTGAAATCAAATCACCGAGAATTCCGACAATCTTTGATGCATACTTAGTTCCTTCTGCCTCTTTTACAAGTCTTCTTACCGACTCCTGATAGCCTTCCTTAGACTTTTCTGTCTCTATAAGTGTCTTAAGCTTGGCATTATTCGATATAAGCTTTCTGTTATTCTCCTCATAAAGCTTATTCATTTCATTAAAACGCTTATTTATATCTCTAAGAATATCCTGACGTTCGTTTATATCTGAGGTAACATTACCTACTTGAGTAATCATATCATGAAAATACTTGTCACTCTCAGATAAAGATTTCTTAAGCTCTTCAGTAGATGTATTTCCATCCTTACGTAAATCTATCAATTCCTTCAGTTTATCATCAGCACTTTGAATTTTGGCATCAAGAACATTTATCTGTTCCTTGGTATTAATAAGCTCCTGAGTTCTGTTCTCAATGTTCTGTTTAATCTCGTTTTGTGAATCAACAGCAGCATTAAATTCTTCAAGAAGCTTATTAAGTTCAGCATTTAAAGAGTCGGCTCTCTTCTCCTCATCGCGAAGCTCATCAAGAATACTGTCCGCTTTTTGGGTATTATCTGAATATTCAGTGTTGAACTCGGCAATTTTCTCTTCAAGACGAGTCTTCTCTTCCTTCATCTCTTCTATTCTTTTATTGATTAAATCACACTTCTCAACCGAAGCACGTATTTCTGCTTTCACTTCATACGATTCTTCACTTATATCAGATAATTCCTGTCTTTTATCTTCAATAAGATTATCAAGTTCTTCAACTTTTAAATTTAATGCTTTATTCTCTTCACGAAGCTTATATAACAAATCTTCATTTGTCTTTAAGTCTTCTTCCAATCTCTCTTTGACATCGCCGGAATCACCCATAGCTGTATTGGCATTCTTGATTTTCTGTATCATGAGCGCAATATCGTTCTCTCTCAATTCATTATAGAGTTTACGATACTTGGCAGCCTCTTCAGCCTGTAATCTCAATGGTTCAATACGTTCTTCAAGACTGCTGATCTGATCATTTATTCTTACTAAATTCTGCTCTGTAGAATTTAGCTTACGCTCAGCTTCTTCTTTTTTTACTTTATATTTAACGATTCCGGAAGCTTCCTCTAATACTCTTCTTCGATCTTCTGATTTTGTTGATAAAATCTCATCAACTCGGCCCTGACCTACAATAGAATAACCATCTTTACCAAGACCTGTATCAAGAAATAAAGAAGTAATATCCTTAAGTCTGCAATTAACCTTATTTATCTGATATTCACTTTCACCGGATCTGTAAAGACGTCTTGTAATCTGAATCTCATCGTATTCATAATCGACAAAATGGTCACTGTTATCAAGCGTCATAGATACTTCGGCATAATTCATTGCCTTACGAGACTGTGTACCGTTAAAGATAACATCCTCCATTTTACCACCGCGCAAAGATTTAACACTCTGCTCACCTAAAACCCAGCGAATGGCATCGGTAACATTAGATTTACCACTTCCATTCGGACCTACTACGGCAGTCATACCTTTATCAAACTCGACAAGTGTATATTCAGGAAAAGACTTGAATCCCTGAAGCTCCAGTTTCTTTAAATGCATTTAATAATCCTTATCAAATAATAGTCAATGTATTATATCATTAAGGTACGTTAATCTCCAAAGATTTTATTGTACTCTTCAATTGCCAATTCAGCGCATTTCTGTTCAGCATCCCTTTTGCTTTTGCCGGAAGCCGTAGCAAGTACTTTTCCGTCTGCAGTAACCTGTGCTTCAAATACGCGCATATGAGAAGGACCGCTCTCATTAATTATCGAGAATTTGACCTCATGCTGATGGTCTTTAGTTTGGGCAATCTCCAAAAGTCTGCTTTTATAATCCAAAAATATCTTTCCATCAACAGCAAGATTAATAATCTCTCTCAAATTATTTAAGGCTACTTGTCTGACGGTATCAAAATCACTGTCAAAATACACAGCAGCAACTATAGACTCAAATGCATCCGCTAACGTCGACTCTGTATCGGCACCGCCTTGTGAGGTTTCACCTTTACCGAGCATCATATACTCACCAACACCAAGCTGTCTTGCTACTTTTGCAAATGATTTCTCGCATACAATAATACTTCTTACTTTGGAAAGATAACCTTCACCTTCATATGGTTTCAATTCATATAATTCTCTGCCAATCACCAAATCAAGAATTGCATCACCTATAAATTCTAATCTCTGATTAGACTGATAATGCTTTTGCTGGTGTTCAAATACATAAGTAGTATGCGTAAAAGCTAACTTCAATAATTCTTTGTTTTTAAACTTGTATCCAAGTTTTCTTTCAAACGTCTCATAATCCGAATTCATTCTTTTCACCCCAAAAAAAACTGAATACGACTATTATACCTTAATAATCGTATTCAGCCAAATAACTTCAGATTTAATTACTCCATTAAGTTCTTTACAAACTCAATTGCTTCGCCGACTGTAGAAACCTTCTCTGCAACCTCATCAGGAATGGATACGTCAAACTCCTGCTCCATTGCCATTACAAGTTCAACCATATCAAGAGAATCAGCATTCAAATCATCAACAAATGAAGAATCCATTGTAATTAAACTCTCATCAATACCTAACTGATTAACAATCATCATCTTGATACTATTAAACATTTCTTCTGTAGAAATCATTTTACTACCTCCAAATAATCGTAATTAATATTACTTTATTTTTTTAATGTAATAACAGACAAAAGTCAATACTTATTTTTTTATTTTTCTTCTTTGAAGTAATTCAGATTCTTTATAAGGTAGTCAAAACCTGATATTACAGTCATTATTACACATATTATGAATAATATGTTACCAATTGTCGTAACAATATAATTATGAGCAAACAACTTAATAAATGTCGGTTCCAAAAGTAAATATATAACTGCAATCATCTGAGTAGTTGTCTTAATCTTACCAATCATTTTGGCAGCCATAACATTACCCTTCTCAGCAGCAAGCATTCTGATTCCTGTAACCATAAATTCACGAAGAACAATTATCATCAACCACCATGAAGATATTCTGTTTATCTCAACAAAAGCAGTAAGCACAGCAATTATTAGCATCTTATCTGCCAAAGAGTCCAGAAATTTTCCAAGGTTAGTTATAAGATTATATTTTCTTGCAATCTTACCATCAAACATATCGGTCAATGATGCGATTACAAACAGTAAATCTGCAACAAAAAGCTGATTACTCACTACAAAATTTATAAATGAATTATCACCGCTGTAGGATATAGGTAATATAAAAAACATTACCAACGGAATCATAAAAATTCTTAATAATGAGAGTTTATTAGGTAAATTCATAAACATACTCCAGTCATATCATATTCTGAACAATCAACAATCTTTACATCATATCTTTGTCCTATCTCAAGTTCCTTCTCACCTGCCACTACATAAATAACAGGATCAACCTCAGGAGCTTCACCGCAACTGCGACCAATATAAAATATACCATCTTCTGAAATAGAATCAATTCGTACAGGTGCAACACTTTCTAAGCGTTTTTTGTTATTTTCTTTTGCAATTTCACTTTGCATTTTATAAATCTCGTCATATCTCTTTTGCTTTAAGTCTTCGGGCACTTGATTTTCCATACGCTCAGCAATTGTACCTTCCTGTGGTGAAAACATAAAACAGCCCAGTCTGTCAAATTTCCATCTTTTGAGATTTTCCTTTAAATTATTGAAAGTCTCTTCTGTCTCACCCGGAAAACCTACCATCACCGTTGTTCGTATTATGATATCAGGAACTGCCTGTCTTAATTTGTCAAGACGTTCTGTAATTAACTCTACAGTATCCCTTCGGTTCATTGCTTTCAGTATTGTATTATCACCGTACTGTATAGGAATGTCCATGTAGTGGGCAACTTTTTTATTCGTTCTGAACTCTTCAATTAATTCGTCATCAAGGCCGTCCATATAACCATACATGACTCTTATTGTCTCCAAACCTGTTATTTGTGACAATTTGTTTAATAATGTGCTTAAACTTCTTTTTCCGTACAAATCTATACCATAATTTGTTGTATCCTGAGCAGCCAATATTAATTCCTTATATCCTTTATCTACCAGGATTTGGGCTTCTTCCAAAATGTCCTCCAATTTACGTGAAATAAATTTCCCTCTTATTAATGGAATTGCACAAAAAGAACAGCAATTACGGCACCCTTCGCCTATTTTAAGCCAAGCATATGATTGGGTAGATACATATCTGTCCTTTAACAGATGTTCTATACCTCCGGCTTTTGATATGTATTCTCTTCTAAACTCTTGTTGATTATCTGTCAATGAATGTACTGCTTCACATATATCCTGATAATGTGACGTTCCTAATACGATATCAACCTCAGGCATATTTTCCAAAGTCTCTTTACCGAATCTTTGAGACATACATCCTGTCACTATTATATGTTTAACCTTACCGTTCGGAACTTTATAGTCTGCCACATCTAATATTGTACTTATTGCTTCACTGATTGCTGACTCAATAAATCCACAAGTATTTATTATAACAATACCTGCTTCAGTATAATCTTCAGTTAATTCAAAACCATCATCCATAAGCATCTTAATCATGCATTCAGCATCAACAAGATTCTTGGAACAACCTAATGTAATCAATGATATTTTTGTTTTACACATAATTAATCTCCTTAGTACATTAGAGATTATATTATAATTAGCAGAAAAAATTCATTGTGAATGTAAACAAAAGTACTTAACAACCGAAATCTTCAGTTGCTCTTACTGCAATCTCAGTTGTATAACCTCTTTTTACTGCATATTTAATAAGTAATAATCTATAATCTTCAGGTGTAATATCTACAATCTGTGAATTAAACTCATTAGAAGCTAAAACCGCAGAATAAAGATTTTTACATGTAATAAGATCAGAATCCAAATGAGAAATATAATCTTCTGCTATCTCAGCCGCAACACCTGCTGCAACTAAACGATTATAAGAATATTTTTTACTTTCCTGTTTTTTACCGCAACGAGAAATTAAAATCTGCTTACAGGCTTTATAATCATCGATGAAGTTACGCTCAATCAGTTCTTCAACTACTGCATCTGCCAAAAAGGTCTCATAGCCTTTATCGACCAAATACTTACGAACTTTACCTGAAGAACAAGAACGAAATCCTATATACTTCAATGCATTGGCACGTGCATGATAAAAAATCTCGCTATTACTTATGTCGGACATACATATACCCCTTATGTATATCAAGACCTCCGTTTCCGAAGGTCCTGACACAAAAAATTAAATTATAAAGCACCAATTAATTCAAATCATCAATTCCCAGAATATCATCATCATCTATAAGCTCTTCATCTTCACCGTCTTCAACTATCATAGTATCAGCAGGTTTATATGAATCTCTTATAAGGGCCTCAACTTCTTTCATAAAATCCGGATGTTCTTTAATATAAACTCTTGCATTATCACGGCCCTGTGCAATCTTATTACCCTTATATGCAAACCACGAGCCTGACTTCTCAATAATATTATTCTCTACTGCAAGATCCAAAATACAACCTTCACTTGAAATTCCTTCACCGTAAAGAATGTCAAATTCAGCTTCCTTAAACGGCGGAGCTACTTTATTCTTAACAACTTTTACTCTTGTATGTGAACCTATTACTTCTGTACCGTTCTTCAAAGTCTCAACCTTACGAACATCAAGTCTTACAGATGAATAGAATTTAAGTGCTCTACCACCGGTTGTAGTCTCCGGATTACCGAACATTACACCAACCTTCTCACGAAGCTGATTAATAAAAATACATACTGTATTTGATTTTGCAACTACAGGTGTAAGTTTACGTAAAGCCTGACTCATCAAACGAGCCTGCAAACCAACGTGTGAATCACCCATATCACCTTCAATCTCAGCTCGCGGAACAAGTGCTGCAACTGAGTCAACAACAACAACATCTATACAACCGCTTCTGATTAAGCTCTCTGTTATATCAAGGGCATTCTCACCGCAATCAGGCTGTGACAACAACAGACTGTCAACGTCAACACCTATCTTAGCAGCATATACAGGATCCAACGCATGTTCAGCATCTATAAATGCACAAATTCCACCCGTCTTCTGAGCTTCGGCAACTGCGTGAAGTGCTACTGTTGTTTTACCTGAAGATTCAGGTCCGTATATCTCAATAATTCTTCCTCTCGGAAAACCACCGATACCTAATGCTATATCTAATGTCAATGCACCTGTAGGAATAGCTTCTATCTCAGCTAATCCTTTATCCCCCATTCTCATTACAGAGCCTTTACCAAACTGCTGTTCTATTTGGGCGATTGCTGCGTCTAAAGCCTTCTTACGTGCATCTTGATCTGTAATATTTTGAACTGAAGCCTTACCGGCACTCTTACTCTTTGCCATATTCCCTCCTAAAAAAGTAGAACTTTTGTTCTTTTTATGTTCTTATTGTATTAATATAATATATTTTTGTCAACAACTTTTTTAGTACTAAAATGCGACAATTGTCGGAAAATTTCCGACAATTCAAGAGCTCATTTACCGCGTTTATAACCCTTCTATATAATCAATAATCAGTTTCAATGCTTGATTACAAGTTGCCTTTCTTACATCAGTTCTGTTTCCCTCAAATACAAACCTGTAGGATTTATTAAACCCTGATTTGTCAGCTACTCCTATATAGACAGTTCCGACCGGTTTTCCGGGTTCTTCACCTCCGGGACCGGCAATACCGGTAACAGAAACAGCAAAATCAGACATCATGAGTTGTAATACACCGGCAGCCATGTAATCTGCACATTCAGCTGAGACAGCTCCGACCGACTTCAGAATACTCTCAGGTACATTAAGTTTGCACATTTTTACATTATTTGAATATGACACAACACTTCCGTCCAAAACACAACTCGAACCCGGTACATCAACCAGCATAGAAGTAAGCATACCACCGGTCAAACTCTCGGCAAAAGCAATTTTTGAATTCTTATCTTTAAGTAAATTAACAAGCTTTACAGCCCCGGAATTACACATAACACCTTCATATTCACAGTATTCACTCATGTAAATCTCCCTTTGCCTGAATCTCAAGCCAATCTGTTCTGTTAATCAAAACCTTACGAGGCTTAGATCCTTCATACGGTCCTATAAAGCCTTTCTTCTCCATTGTATCGATAAGGCGAGCAGCTCTCGGGTAACCAATACCCAGTCTTCTCTGCAATATTGATACACTTGCATAATTAACTTCAATAACCGTCTCAACGGCCTGACTTAACAAACTGTCGCCTTCTTCAGAACCGGAAACTCCGGTACCCTGAAGATTAATACTGTTATCTTCTGTACAATTACTTTGAATAGACTGAATAATCTCTTCATCATAATTTGCTCCGTAACTTTGAGAAAGATAACTTACTATCTCTTCTACCTCTTCATCAGATACAAATGCACCTTGACCTCTTATCGGCTTACTTGCAGACAACGGATTATAAAGCATATCTCCTTTTCCGAGAAGTTTCTCAGCACCGTTTGAATCGAGAATGGTACGTGAATCGACACCCGAGGATACTGCAAATGCAATACGCGAAGCAATATTACTCTTAATCGTACCGGTAATAACATCAACAGAAGGACGTTGAGTAGCAATAATCATATGCATACCTGCAGCTCTTGCAAGTGCTGCCAGACGATTAATATGACCTTCTACCTCCTTGGCAGCAACTGCCATAAGATCAGCAAGCTCATCAATTACAATCAGAATCCAAGGCAAAGTATCTTCACCGTTGCATTTTGCAAAATCATTATAACCCTGAATATTACGTACACCGCAGTCTGCAAACAATTGATATCTTCTGGTCATCTCACTGACAGCCCATTGCAACGTCGCAGCAGCTTTCTTTGAATCTGTAACGACAGGCATAATCAAATGAGGAATACCGTTGTACATCTGAAGCTCAACAATCTTCGGATCGATAAGAATCATTCTGACCTGATCCGGTGTAGCCTTACAAAGAATACTTGTAAGAATAGTATTAATACAAACAGATTTACCTGAACCTGTAGAACCGGCAATCAAAAGATGAGGCATCTTGGTAAGATCACACATAATCGGTTTACCCGGAATATCTCTGCCCAAAGGTACACAAAGAGATGCAGAATTACGACTCTCCTTAGACTCAAGAAGTGAACGAAGTTTAACAGCAGAGGTCTTATCATTAGGAATCTCTATACCGATTGCACTCTTACCCGGAATAGGTGCTTCAATTCTTACAGAAACAACTGCCATGGCATACTGTATATCATCCTGATATTTCAAGACTTTACTAACCATAACACCGGTAGGAATTGTAAGCTCAAATCTTGTAATAGAAGGTCCGTGTGTAATATTTACCACATTAGCTTCAATATTAAAACTTCTGAACACCGCCACCAATTTTTGAGCTTTAGCTCTCAGTTCCTCATCCGAATTAGAATTAATCTTATCCGAATCAGGAGCGAGCAGCTTAGACGGTGCCGGCTTATACATCAGTTTTTTTCCTGTGGCCTTTGCAACAGTGCCTGCAGAGTAACGAGGTCTCTGAGGAGGTGTATCGTTCTCTATTATTCTTCCTTCGGTTCTGCTGAATCCGGCTGAATTCTCATCAAGAGAATTAATAGGAATCTCGTCTTCACTTACTGATTCGTTATCTTCAACATTCTCAAAATTAAGATTGTCAGACGTATCAACAAAACGATTGTCATCTATTTCTGCAGGACGAATATCAGGAACAATATTATCATCATCGTCTTCCAACTCAAATGGCGGTGCTGACGACATAACTTCACTTTTTGCTTCAGTACCGAAATCATAAAAAGCAGGTTCTTCCTCCTGAGCAAGAAACTTAGGCATCTCCTTACGTTTAAGTTGCTTTTCCGGAGCGACACGCGTAGTGGTATAGTTAAAATCCGCAACAGCTTTTAAGTCCGTATCGTTCTTATTGATATTTACAGATTTCTCACCATAGTATATTACCGAAGCATCTGACTCAAAACCATAACTGTTGGTTTTGTCCTGAACATCAGGGAATCCGTTAGAATCTACCGGTAATGAATTATCGGCGCCCTGTACCTTCTGAAGATTTGTAGGAACTGTTGTTAATACGCGATTACCGTTAACTCTCGTATTTCCATTCCTGCTCTTCAAAACCTGCGGCGAATCAGGACGTGTAATTCTGGTATAACCTGACTGTAAATTACTCTTATTTTGTACGGATCTGTAGACATTATTGGTTGCCTTCGTAATAGCACGAACAGTTTTCTTGGCAGTTTTCTTGAGTGAGATTTTATATACCAGAATTATCTGAGACAGAATAAAAACAATAACAGCAATTATAGATATAACCTTATTAGCTATACGACACAAAGCTACACAAATAGAACCGCCGAGAAGTCCGCCGGGAATAAAAACAGATGAATTCGGATCGGTTGCGGTAATAACAGATGTATCATAACCTGAAACCCACAAAAGTTTTAATGCCTTAAAAGCAGAGAAACCGTCACCGTTATCATTTGAACATAAAAATTTAAAATGTTCCAAATTAAAAGTAAATAATGACAAAACAGTTGAAACACATATCAATATTAAAACTATTGATTTTACACGTGTAGGAGTTACTCCGTTACGCTTTTCGAGAAAGAAATCAATTGAAGCATAAAGGAAAAAAACAGGTATAACATATGCAGTAACACCGATTAAGCCGAATCCCAAAGTTCTCAAGAACTTACCGAGCATACCGGTAATATTTGCAGGGAGATAATACATCAAAGCGAATGCAACAGCAAGAAAAAACAGCAATATGCCTGTAACCTCACCCTTAGCATCGAAATTTTCTTTCTCACGAATACGATTCTCCATCATAAACCTCAACAAAAATAAATTTACGGAGAATCAAATTTTGATATTAAGTTTACGCACAGCTTTGTATAAACATACAAGGCTCTTGCCATCGTTAATCTTACCATTGTCAGCCATATCAAGCACCTCGGACAGCGGAAGTTTAACAACATCAAGAAATTCTCCGTCATCGAGCTTCTGACCGTCATACTTAAGACCGGTTGCAGCAAAAAGATAAATTCTTTCCGAATCATAACCCGGAGAAGCTATCTCATAACCTAAATCAACAACATTATCAGCACAGAAGCCTGTCTCTTCTTTAAGTTCTCTTACTGCACAGGTAACAGGCTCTTCATCAACCTCAAGCTTCCCTGCAGGAACCTCAAGCAATATTTCTTCAAACGGACTTCTGAACTGTTTAACAAGATAAACATTCATATCGTCATCAATAGGAAGAATACACGCTCCGCCTCTGTGTCTGACTATCTCTCTGGTAGAAATTCTTCCGCTGGGAAGTTCAACCTTTTTTACATCAACTTCAAATACGCGACCGCGAAAAATATTCTCAGAGGATATTGTCTTCTCAATCAAATGCTCATCCATATTATCACCTAAATTAACGTTAACTAAAGTTACAATCAGATTAAATTTGCACTTATGCAAAATCAGCGGCAGCAGCTACAGCAAGTTTATCACAGCGATTATTGTACTCATTATCGGCATGACCTTTAACTTTAATAAAAGTAACATCATGTTTTGAAGTCAAAACAAGCAATTGCTTCCACAAATCAACATTAGCCACTTCTTCCTTTGCCTTATTACGCCAACCGTTACGCTGCCAGTTATCAATCCAATGCTGATTAAATGCATTAATTACGTAAGCACTGTCACTGTAAAGATTGACTTTACAAGGTCTTGTAAGCGCTTCAAGACCTCTTATTACGGCAGTTAGCTCCATTTTATTATTTGTTGTATTCTTATCACCGCCGGACAATTCTTTGGTGTGGCCTCCTGCCATAAGAACAACACCCCATCCGCCCGGACCCGGGTTACCTGAACAAGCACCGTCAGTATAAATTGTTACCTCATTAATAAGTGTTGCCATTATTTACCTTGCATCTTCTTTGTTTTCTCATCAGCAGCAAGAACAGACTTAATTACTGCATTTCTAAGGCCTGCTTCTTCAAGAGCCATAACACCTGCAATAGTAGTTCCGCCCGGAGAACATACAGCATCCTTCAAAACAGCCGGATGTGTCTTGGTCTCAAGGCAAAGCTTACCTGAACCCATTACGGTAGCAGCTGCGATTTTCAATGCATCGTCACGCTTAATACCTAAGCTGACAGCTGCATCAGCCATTGCCTCAATAAAAAGCATTACATATGCAGGACCCGTTCCTGACACACAACCGATTGCATCAAGAGTTTTCTCATCACAAATTATTACTTCACCGCAAGTACCGAGAAGACGTTTTACAAACTCTACTTCTTCATCATTTAAACCAACAGGGCAAACAGCAGAAACACCGCAACCTACCTGAGCTGGTGTATTCGGCATAATTCTGACGAACTTTCTGTCATAACCGAGAATACCCTGAATTCTTGCAACTGTAACTGCAGCCGCAATAGAAAGAACAATCGCATCCTTCTTAAGATTATCTCTTAAACCTTCCAAAGCAGCATCAAAATGCTGTGGTTTTACCGCCATTAGAACATAATCACAACCTTCTACAGCCTTAGAAGCTTCATTAAATCCGTTAACTCCATACTTAGAAGTAACTGCATTAAGTGCAGTCTCATTTATATCACTGACATTAATATCTTCTCTCTCGAAAATATGACCTTCAATAAAACCATTGAGCAAAGCCTTGCCCATATTGCCTGTACCGATGATTGCCAATCTCATAATATCACCTCTGGAAAAATTAATCACTGAATTATAATAACATTCTACTTGACATAGTGCAAACAAATGGATAAAATAATTGAGCACTTAGGGGAGTGGCTCAACGGTAGAGCAGCGGTCTCCAAAACCGCTGGTTGCGCGTTCAAATCGTGTCTCCCCTGCCAAAGTAAAGGCTGTCTCGGTGAGATAGCCTTTTTATTTTTATTCAAAACGATGAAATTAGTTATTAAAAGCCACCGTCAACACATACTATCTGTCCTGTAATAAATGAAGATGCATTATCAGATAAGAATAAAACGGTATTTGCAATATCTTCAGGCGTACCTATTCTCATAAGAGGCGTATCATTTTTTAAATTCTCTTTATCCTCATCAGTGAAACAACTCAGCATATCAGTATCTATCACACCCGGTGAGACAGCATTAACTCTGATTCCTGAAGGACCAAGTTCCTTAGCCAAAGATTTAACATATGAATCAACGGCACCTTTACTTGCAGAATACAAAGCCTCACATGAAGCTCCGCGTTGTCCCCACACAGAAGAAACTGCAATAATACAACCGCTCTTATTATGCACCATCATAGGAATCACATTACTGCAAAGATTGAATAAACCGCCGAAATTAGTATCCATTACCAAATGATAATCATCAAAATCAAAATCTGTAGCCAAACCAACTCTTGAAATACCACTGACAGAAACAAGAATATTAATGTCTCCGTAAATATCGACAGCACTTTTTACTGCTTGTTTAACTTGAATCGGATCGGAGACATCTGCTTTTATCGGATTAACATTACTGCTGTTTACGCCGAAGCTGCTGATTAATTCATTTTGATCATAATCCGAACGATAAATAAACGATACGTTGAAACCTTTACTGAGAAAAGCGTTAACAACGGCACGACCTATTCCTCTTGAACCGCCGGAAACAAAAACATGCATAACAATAATCCTCCAAAAGCATTTTACATATTTCTTAAATAATTATACAATAATATGGTTTGCAAAATCATTTTGTTTTTCAGAGGTAAATATGGACATTAATTCAAACAAAAATACAAATGAAGATTTTGAAAAAAATTATTCGAACGAAGAATATGAGGAGGCCCTTGCTAAGCTGAATCAATCAAAATCAAAAAGAGAACGTTCGATTGTAAAGGCAAATAAAAATAAAAAGCATACATCTTCGGCTGAATCAACAAAAAAGACTTTTATCGAAAGATGTAAAGAGGATCTTGTTATTCCGATATGTTTGCTCTGTATAATTTTGGTAATTATAGGCTTAATACTTTATATGGTATTGCCGAGTATTTTTACTAAAACTTTAGGAATATCGGTTGAAGAACTCCGTACTCAATACACATCAACTCAAATTTATGCGGAGGCATTACAAGGATTTAACTTCAATATACCGGAAGTAGAATATATAACCAAAGAAGAAGCCGTTACAGAGGGAGAATCTGCTGAATCAAATACAGAATCTGATAAATATGATTACTTTAAAGCAGAGATACCTAATACTGCATCTTCCTTTGCAACAGGAATTCAGGGTTCTGTAAAAAAATCGGAAGGCGATATAGTCAGCCTCAGGGTTTTGATTGAGTATTCAAAAGATGATAATTTTTATTCATTTATGCAAATATATTTCGCTTCATATTTACAGACCATATTTCCTGAGATGGATAAGGATGAAGCTTCAAACGCAGTTTTAGACTCACTTAACTCTATAGAAAACGGCGTATCACCTTATACAATAAAAAATGACAAGGCATACAGAACCTTAATTGGAAAAGACGGAGATATAGCTTACATAGCTTTGGACATAATGCCTTCAGATAAAGTTCCGAATAATTAAACCATAATAAAAAAACAACATAAGAAAAGCGGTGTATCAACAATCAATTGAACACCGCTTTTAATTTTTAACCTTGAGTTGCAGAAGGCTCAGGCGTTGCAATAACAGGACCTAAAGCTTCACTCTCACTCGGAGTCTCAACACTCGTCTCTGCAACCTTCTTCTCTACTTCTTCAATATTAACGCCCTCTTTCTCAGGGAAATTAACATTAAGCGGATAATAAGGTAACAAAGATACAATATTCTCCTGAATTGCAACATCATCAAAACCAGCTTTATCGCTTATATCGGAATCGTTACGATAAGGAACAGTAATTGCTACATTACTTACACCCCATATGATAAGAGCAACAATAATTAATTCGAAAATCAAAAGAGGAGTAACAGGAAAAAGCTCATTCAATTTCTTCACTTGACTGGTTGCTTGTAACTTCTTTCCATCGTTTGAAGAAATAACTTCAACAAATTTATAACCTGCAGAATCAATCCTGTTTAAAATCTTCTGTAACATAAAACCGCTGGTAAATTCATCCAAATTACGCGAAGTGAAAACAACATTCGAAGGTGTCGGATATTTCTCAAGCAAACTCTTAGAATTCTTCTGCAAAATATCGCTAAAAACATATTCGGCATCACCCGGAGCAATAGTATTCCTCTGCTGATACAAATCCAAATAAGACTTAATGATTACCTGCTCAGTCTTTGTAGGCTCCTTCAGCATATCGAAAACTGCTGTATAAACCATGCCGACGGTATACTCGTAAAATTCTTTTATATTCTCTCTGTTTAATTTCTTATCCCAACATTCCATTAAGCCTCACCTCCAAAAGGATTATCATTAAGGAACGATGTCTCATCGTTAGTATTAACCTGATTGTTAGTGTTAACAGGTTCCGAATATGAATTTGCATAAGCAGTCTGCTCAGGTTCGGAATAATCAGTCGGATACGGAGTCTGATTATAAGCCTGTGGATTACCATAATCTTGAACCGGCGGTTGAGGAATACTATTTTCGACAACACTAACAGGTGATTCTTTTTTTACTTTCTGCTTTTTCTTAGGCTTAACAGCAACGGTCTTCTTCTGTACAGAATCAACAAGACCTGCTACAGATGAAACCGGATACATGAAAGCAAATATAATTAAAATCACAACAGTAACTATAAATACAATTCTTAATCTGTTTAAACTGAGAGCTATTGCATTAACAAATAAACCAAAACATATTCCGAGAGCAAAGGTCTTCTCTGCCAATCTTCTGACACTTAAAGATATACCTCCGTTCTTTGCAAGATAAGCCAAAGCATAAAGATATGTAAAATCATTCATACCAAGTGACAAACCTAATAACATAACGGTTACGACAAGAACCTTAGCCGTAGGTAACAAAGCAAAAAGTAATAAACCGATAATTGCCGAACTTGAAGAAATAGTAACCTTAACTTTTGTAGACATTATGTTAGAGAAAGAATTTCTGATAATCACAGCAATAAAACATGCAACAAATGCACAAATCAAATAGTAAAAGGATGCAGTTGCCAGAGTAATACCGACAGTCTCAAGAAAATTCGGAATAAAACCCAATATAAATGCAAATATAAATCCAATTACAAGATATGCAGATAACAATAAACCACCGACATAATGATTGCCGAGCATCTCAAGATGATTACCCAAAGATACATATTGTTCATTACGAGGATTATTGCTCTTAAAGAAGAAGGACAAACCTATTGCCGTAAGTATCAAACATGCTCCGCTTATGAGCGTAACTATCAAAATACCGAAGCGTTCGTAACAAACACCGGCAACAACAGTACCTACTGCGATTCCTAAGAAATGAGATGTATTCTGAAGATCATGTATCTTTGAATCATTAAAATCCTCAAATCTCAGTGAAGCAGCATTAATTCTATAGTCTCTAAGATAATCAAAAACAAAACCTGATGCAAAGGATATCGGCAAAACTAATACAATAGTGAGAACCAAATTATTAACAAGGCCGCAAACCAACGATAACAAGTAACTTACAACAGGAATTGCAATAATGGATAATCTGCTTGTAATCTTAAACTTAATGGACTTCTTTAAACTCTTAAATCCAAAGAAACCGGCAACAAAAATCAACATAGCAACCAAAATAAGCAATTGCACAATAATTTCTTTAGAATCACCCAAAGAATAATTATCTCTGAATTTATCCTTAATATAGTTCGAGAGTATAATAGGCTGCATTACAGAACTGAAAGCCATAAAGAACGACAAAAACCTTACAGCATTCTCACCATATGCGAACAATTGCGGAACATTATTAGAATAACCTGCAGACATTGAAGTAACAAGAAGGTTAATCTCAAAAATAAAAATCCCCATAGAAACAGCAATTGCAAAAATTGTAAAAATCCAACTCAATGACATGCCGTTAACGGTTGACTCAAAATCCGAATACGGCATTCTTATCTCAATAATTCCGGAAACGGTGTTCTCAGATGAAATAATAGGCGCAATAGCACAAACATAAGTTACCTTCTTGTCAGTACGTTTGGTTAAGCATACCGTCTGTTCTTCAAAACAAGTGTTATAATCATCACCTGCGCCTGATAAAGTATAATCATCATCAGAATCAGTATCTGATGAATAAAGTCTTATATATGAATTACCTGCTCTTGTATAAATATCAACTGTATAAGGTTTATTCTCAGCATAACAGTATTCAGGAAGCGGATACTGCATACCTTCATGGATATCGGTATAATTCAATGTTGTTGAACAAGCCAAAGCCAATGACTTCATGGTTGAAGCACGTTCAGTTCTTAAAACGCCGATATAAATATCAGATAAATATGATGACATAACCAACAATACAACCAACACAGTCACAAAACAGTAACCGATTGTTGCACTGATAGCTCTCTTCTCTCTTAATCTTCTCTTCTCAGCACTGTTACGACTCATCTGTTATCACCTCTCTTCTTATCACCGAAAAGAATTTTCGGTAAAAACAAATGAATAATAAACAATACTACACTTGCAAGAACAGAAATCAAAACAGCTTTAAGAATTCTATTCTCGCGAACATCACCGAACTCTGAAAGCTCATCAAAATCTGTATGATATTCGAAAACCGCAACACATCTTCCCTGACTGTCGCTGATAGGTACAATAACACTTTCATAAGTATCGGAAACAGAAGTATAATTCTCATTATCCGCTGTTAACCATTCACTTATTTCTTTTTTGGTAACAACAAAATCGTCACTCTCGGCGCCATCCTTTGAAGTCATCATTGAGATTTGTCCGCCGCTGTAGAGAAACATTGCATATGTACTGTTACAATAATTTTCATCTGTAACATCTTTAAGCATAAGATTAAATACACTGTTATATTTGAGAGCGGCTACATTAGAATCCTGAACAATCTCATCACCGCTTACTGTCATCTTAACCATATCACAAACTTGTTGCATTCTTCTGTCAGCAATGGCCCTGTATTCATCTTCAAACTGCAATCTCATATGATGCATTGCAAACGAAACAGACAAAACCGATATCAAAAGAGATGCTATAATTAAAACAACAGCTCTGATTACTCTGTTCAACACACCCGAAGAAGTACCTGCTTCACTCTGTTGCATAAATTTACCTCAAAACAAAATAATATATATTATTATACATTAATTTTCTTCATTTTCGTCATCATTATAATAAATTTGTCCGTACTCAACTGCAGAATAATCGTTTAAACAATTCAATACAGGCTTCGGCAGTAATGAAACATCGGTATAAGGAACTCCGTTTTTATCATAAACCGCAACAGCACTTACTGCACAAATATCTTCTTTAAGAATCCTGAGAACACTTCTTGAACACGGAGACAGAATACCTGATAAATCCAAAACAGTCTGACCAAGGAAATTAGGTGAGGTTATTGAATTATATTGATTAGCTTTCTTGCTGTTATATAAATCATAATTTGCCCAAATAAAGTAATCAGTATTGTATAAAGGCAATGAATCCTCAAGACTTATTGTACCTAAATCATTCTCAAGAAGACTGTCATAAAAGCCATCACTCAACGTCGGCATATGATCTCCGAAGAAACATACAATAGTAGGATAATCAGATTCTTTAATATGGTTAATTAAATGTTCCAAGGCTTCATCCGACTCTTTTTGTAAAGACAAATAATTCTGGGCATAAACAAACTCATTACCCTCATCATCTTTCATATCGGTAATATGAACATCGTATTTCATGTTATCATAATGTTGACTGAAATCAGCATGATTCTGCATAGTTACGCAGAACAAAAACAACGGTTCTCCTTGATTTATACTCTCATCATAAATATCTGTAATCTTCTCGAAAGTGGACATATCAGAAATATAATTACGAACATAATGAGTTGTCATCGTGTCAAAATCATCTCTTGTATAGAATTCCTGAAAGCCCAGCAAAGGATATTTCTCTCTTCTGTCCCACCAATCACCGTCGAAGGAATGTAAAGCAACCGTACGATATCCGTTCTCTGCATAAATATTCGGTAAAGCATTTTCCGTATTATCATTAACATAGAAAGAATAAGCTGATGCACCCGGCAGAAGAGATGACATAGAATAACCTGTCAAAAACTCAAATTCAGTATTACAGGTACCACCGCCGAATATACTTACGGCAAGATTACCGTGGATAGTATCATTCTCAAACGAATCCATAAACGGTGTAACAGGAATATCTGTCTCAAACTCTCTAATATCCGACAAGTCAGCATACGCCTCACTCATAATGCAAATAACATTAGGTTTAACAAGCTTTCCTGAGCTGTCTGTACATCTGATATTGTAACCGAAAACATCCAAATCCAATCTTCTCTTAGCAATCTCAAGTGAATACTTATCTTCAATATTTATCATATTGTCATATGAGTCAACCTCAGATCCGCGACTGTTGATATTGTTTAAATGCAAAAGAAAAGCCATATATGTTCCGTTCTCATTATAGCTTTGTATCGGCGGATAAACTTCATAATATACATTCAACCTTTTAAGCAAACTCTTATTTAAAATTCCAGCACAAACGAATAAAGCTACCAAAACAGAACACAGGGCAAAACACGTAGTTCTCTGCTTATTTATTGATTGCTTCTGTGTCTTTGTAATAAATAATATCAGAATTAAAGCAACAGTAAGCATAATACCGGAAACAAAGGCTTTCGTAATGTGGAAATAATAGGTTGATCCTGTTTTAACGGCTATTCCTGCCGAAAGCAAATCCCACGGCATAAATGAATCTCCGCGCATAACAAGCTTAACTGAATTTACGTAAGCGAGAATAATAAACGGCAGAGAAACGATAAGAAAAGACAAACTGCCTCGACCGACCAACATATATATTGCGTAATACAAAAAAACAATAATTATAAACATCAAAATAAAGCAAAAATAATGTTTCAAAGTAAGCGGAAAAATAAAGTTTAAAGGAGAAGCATTCTCAACATTTAATAAATCTCCGATAACAACCAGGTAAAAAGTACCGAAAACACACCTATATATCTCTTTGAAAATATTCTTCTTCCACAAAGGAAAAATAAACAACAAACACAATGAAACCAAATATACAAAAAAATTCAAAACCACATACCAGATATTAATTTTTGAATAGCTGTAATTTATATTCAGCATCTTAGAAAATCCTACAGCTAAATCAAATGACATATCATCAACAGTGTCAGCATTTAGAATATAATTACGTGATGAATCAAAACCGCCTGTTGTGTGAGCATCGAAAACTATAATAGTATCTGAGGAACAATCATTAAATGAGAGCTTAACAAAATATCTTTCATCAGATTCCAATTCCAAACCTTTACATTTTACTTCAACATAATCTCTGGAATTATTGTAAAGATATGCCTGTCCGCTGTAAATCTCTTTACCGACATCATCAAAAATCGACACATTCAATTTATCCGAGGAATTAAGATGAGAGGCCTTTTTGTTATAGTAAAGTTTAAAATTATCAAGAGTACTGTTCTTAGCCTCAAAGCTGAAATTATATGAAGAAGACTGTGCAAAAGCCAGCGTACAAACATCAGAATCAACATAATTGCGGTAATTCCTGTACGACACAAAAGAATTAATATTTATAAACAGCGTACACAAAACAAAAATGCATATCAGTATATGATAAACATAATACGTCATACATTTGCTGTTTATTACGCTCAATAATTTTTTTAAGTTTAATAAAGTCTTTTTCATTTTAATTACCTTCAAACAAAAAATATTATATCGCAAAATCATTCTTTTCGAAAAAAAAATCTGTCTCAGATATCAGATAATCTAAGACAGAATTATTTGGCTGGGGTGGCAGGATTCGGACCTACGAATGCAACAGTCAAAGTGTTGTGTCTTACCGCTTGACGACACCCCAATAAAATTAGGTAAAAAAAAAGAATGGGGTGGGATATGGGACTCGAACCCATGATATCCAGTGCCACAAACTGGCGCTCTAACCAACTGAACTAATCCCACCATGTTTCTTTTGCAAGAGATATTATATTTATAAGTGCACTAATTGTCAAGAACGTTTTTTAAGAGTACAATACCTAAGTAATATTTTTAGCTAAGGAGATAAACAATGGAAGGTTTAAAAGAAATAGATAAAGCTTACATTACAATGCCAAAAGGCTTCAAGGCTAACGGTATAAGTGCTGACCTTAAGGGTAATAATGCTCTTGATGTTGCTCTTATTATCTCAGATGTTCCTTGCAATGTAGCAGGTACATATACATCAAACCTCGTTAAAGGACATTCACTTGTTCGTTCTATAGATGTAATTAATCAGAATAACAAGATAAGAGGAATTATCGTCAACAGCAAAAATGCCAATGCTTGCGTCGGACAAATAGGTTATGACGATGCCTGTGTTATTGCAAAAAATGTTGCTTCAGAAATCGGTTGTAATGAAAATGAGATTTTAACAGCCTCTACCGGTGTTATCGGTTCAAGACTCCCTGTCGATAAAATCACAGCAGTAATCCCTAAACTTGTCAGTTCCCTTTCAGTTGATGAACAGGCGGCACATAATGCAGAACTTGCTATGATGACAACAGATACAGTACCAAAGGAAGTAAGCGCCTCTGTTACTCTCAAAAACGGTAAGCAGGTTACTATTTCAGGTATGGCAAAGGGTTCCGGTATGATTCACCCTAATCTTGCTACAATGATCGGTATTTTTACTACCGACGCCGATATTGATTCAACCATACTTAATACACTTATACATAATGCTGTTAAGCACACCTTTAACAGAGTAAGCGTTGACGGTGATACTTCAGTTTGCGATATGGTTATTGTGATGGCTAACGGCGAATCCGGTATTAAAATTGAAGAAGGTACTGAAGACTTCATGATTTTTGACGAAGCTCTCACCTCTTTGGCAAATGACATTGCTCAAATGATTGCTTCAGACGGTGAAGGTGCTACAAAGTTCATAGAGATAGAGGTTTACGGAGCTAAGAATGAAGCTGATGCAAAACTTATAGTTACTTCAGTTGCTAGATCTCCGCTTTGTAAAACTGCATTCTTCGGAATGGATGCTAACTGCGGAAGAATTATTACCGCTGTAGGATATTCGGGAGCTGATTTTGATCCGAATAAGGTTGACTTGGATTTAAGCGGTTTACCTGTATATCGTGATGGTTGTGCAATTGATTTTGATGAGGATGTTGCACACGAGCTTCTCACTAAGCATGATATTAATGTTAAAATCACACTTCACGAGGGAGATGCATACGACAGAATGTATACATGTGATTTCTCTTATGATTATGTAAAAATTAACGGAAGCTACAGATCGTAATATTTCACTTTACATCTGAAAATGTAATTAATATATATCCCATACTCACCTTACTTCAACAGTACGGAAGATATGGGATATATTTTATGTAAAAAATAGTTTCTTCACGAAAAGCTGGGGAATAAATAGATTATAAAGGAGTATTTATATTCTAACGTTTGAGTTGCAAACACTGAACAGACAATAATCGTCGCTCTCCACGCTAAGCCCCGGTCAAACTTCTCCAAATTGAGGTGTTTTCTTCTCCAACGGAAAAGTTTTGGAACCATTTTGGAGAAATAATGTTTGAAGACGGCAATTCCGCAAGATGTGTCCATAAAATTCGAAGGAAAAGCACTGATTCTTGCGGAATTTATGGTTGGAGTCAGAAAAATTCCCGAGAATTGAACACGGAATTCAGAAAACATTGCAATTTCACGGGAATTCTCGGTTGTAAAACAATAAATTCCCGAGATTCAGTCACGGTCTTTGATAAAACCTGTAATTTCACGGGAATTTTGTAATATAAATTGTCGAATTCCCGAGAATT
>JAZLGO010000103.1:0-33083 GCA_045616305.1 Saccharofermentans sp.
AAGACATTGAAGCAGTCGTTTCCAACCCCAATTTGCGTTAGAAATGACGATATTTTGCAGATTCTAACGCAAATTGTTCTTAACAAGCACTTTAAAGACATTGAAGCAGTCGTTTCCACCCCAATTTGCGTTAAAAATGATGATTTTTTTGCAGATTCTAACGCAAATTGTTCTTAACAAACACCTCAAAGACATTGAAGCAGTCGCCTCTAACCCCAATTTGCGTTAGAAATGACGATATTTTGCAGATTCTAACGCAAATTGTTCTCGCGCGTAAGAACTTCTCCAAAATGGGTCTAAAACTTCTCCGTTGGAGAAGAAAACAGCCTGTTTTGGACAAATTACAGCAAAACTTCTCCAAAATGGGCCTAAAACTTCTCCGTTGGAGAAGTTTATCCACTGATTTGGAGAAATTTATACCTTGATTCCAAGACACGACCAAGAATACATGCCGGAGAATACAAAGCCAAGAGGCATCGGTAAAAGAGACACCGGTAAAAAGAGGTATCGCCCAAGAAGCACCGCCTCAAGATACGCCGTAATTTCCAACAAAAAACAACCGCATCGCCTGAAAGCAATGCGGTAAAAATATTACAAACTTAAATATGTTTTTAGATGAAGAAGATTTGGGAAATCACTTCGGTAGTGTCTGAATGCTGCATTGGTATTTCCCTCCTTTGTTTTATTTTGTAATTTCATTATAAAGAACAAAAATGGAATTCTATGGGAAATTTTATTAACAAAACGCAAACAGATGTAAACAAAAAACACAAACTGTGACAAGTTGTTCGATATTTTAGGAGGAGGAACAGCCTCGCACGCTGCACTTCACTTATTGCCTCATTTGCTATGTCAAGTGTTAACGTGTGCGATGTCACTGCTCGCGTTCCATAAATTGACAGAACTTACGTCCGGTAATATAGCAAAGCAGAAAACCTAAGAGAAGTGAGAAACCAAGGGGGAAAAGCAGGTTAATCATCGTGAATACTCCTTTTATCAAATAAATTATTAAGTTCGGAGAACAGGACTCCGAGAAGGGCAACTGTCATCAGACAGATGCCCATAACAGATATAAGGATTCGGCGCAGCATATTATGATTTCCACAGACCGTGAATATTACAGTACGCATAAACACTCAGAATTTCATCATCGGGTGCAATATAGAATTCTGCATATGGCTGATCCGCACTTTTTAGTTCTTTGCGTTGACATCCGTTGCGGGTGTGTATAAAAATCCACTTGATGTAGTGCTCCGGTGTCATAGGGTGAGCTTCTTTACCGACATAAACTTTAACTTTGTTCTCATGACGTGAATATACAGGAATGTGATATTCTGTTTTGCCTGTCTCTTCAGCATTCGGAATTAACTCAGTCATCTCTGTCATGCAGCAGGTGAGAGGAAGATCCTTATCTTCAATTGTGTGTATAAGCTGCCCGCAAATTGAACATAGAAAGAAACGTGTATTCATAGTATACCTCCGTAAATTTGTATTCGAAGCTTCGTTGTGGTTTTAGTATAGTGTTCATTTTCGAAAATAAAACATGGTGCAAAACCGAAATTATTAAAAAAAAACCTCGAAAAAGTGTGTTGCAAGACACCGGACTACATGTATAATTACTCCGAAATACACGAATCAGGAGGCCATATGATAAATAAAAAAGAACTTCGTAAGCTCTCAAAAGAATTGGTGAGTCAGCCGGATAATTACATGCAGTCATTAAAAAACAATCTCATGATGTATGTGGGACAGAAGGATATAACCTTGAATGAACTTGCCGACAAATCTGATATTTCGGTTAATACTCTTAAAACCTTGATATACGGCTATTCCGATGATTGTCATTTGTCTACGGTAGTGAAGCTGGCTAAGGCGCTTTGTGTGAGTGTTGATGAATTAGTAGGGTGCGGAACCTTATCACCGCAGACCTGTGATTCGTTACAAACCGTCAGACTTTTACCTGAGAGTTTTACTCATTTTGTCAGATGGGCAATACATTTTCATTTTGATATGTTGAATTCGGCCAAGGTAACAGAGAAATCAGTTGAGATTATGATGGCAGAAGTATCTGAATGCGGTAACCTTAGGATGACGAATAATTTTGATGTAATGGATATCTCGGATTTTTCTGATGCAATCAGACCTAAGATATTCTTGGGAATCAGAATACCTAATGATTCATATACACCGTTTTATATGGAAAATGACGTGATTTATGTAGCAAATGACCGTAATGCACGTTTGGATGAGAATGTGATAGTATGTATTTCGGATAACATGTGGATATTGAAAAAGAAAGCGGACGGATATTATTCCATACGGGACAATCGCCTTTTCGCGAAGGAAAAAGAAATCCAACTGTTACTGGGGTATGTTGTGAATACGGTGCATTATGAAGAAGAGGATTTTTTAAGTGACATATTTCGAAGAGTATGATGCTTGCAGTCTTTGCCCAAGACAGTGCGGTGTAAACAGGAATATAGGACAGATTGGGTTTTGCAGAATGTCGGCAGAGGCGACTGTTAATTTGATTATGCACCATTTTGGTGAAGAACCGGTTATAAGCGGAGTTTTAAAGGATAGTAAAAGAGGCAGCGGAACAGTCTTCTTTGAGGGGTGTCAGTTAAGGTGTGCCTTTTGTCAGAACCATTCGATATCGCGAGGTGAGACTTCAAAGGGAAGAAAAATGTCTCCGCAGCAATTGGCGGAAGAATATTTAAAGCTACAGGAAGAGGGAGCATACAATATCAATCTGGTAACAGCGTCGCATTTTCTTCCTGTTGTGGCAGAAAGCTTAAAATTTGCCCGTAAACAGGGACTTAAAATTCCTGTGGTCTATAATAACGGCGGATATGAACGAGTCGAGTCGCTTAAGCTTCTTGAGGGATTGGTAGATGTTTATATGCCGGATATGAAGTATTTTTCTTCAAAGCTTTCCGGGGAGGTTGCGGCGGCACCGGATTACTTTGAACGTGCAACTGAGGCATTGGCTGAAATGTACAGGCAGGTCGGCAAGCCGCAAATTAGTGATGAAGGTATCATGGAAAAGGGCGTTATCGTGAGACATCTTATGATTCCGGGGGAACTTTTTGATACGCGTAAAATATTGGATTATTTGCTCGATACGTACGGAAACAATATTTATATCAGCCTTATGTGTCAGTACACTCCTTGTCAGGCGGCTATAGAGCAGAGCAAGGGATTATCTGTAAAGCTTAAAGCTCAACTTTCCAAAACGCTTGATCCGAGACATTATGAAGCGATGGTTGATTATATTGGTGCTTTGGGGCAGTACAAAGCCTTTTGCCAGGAATTTGAAGCGACGGGTAACGAACTGCTGCCGAACTTCATATTTTGATTTTGCAAGTGGAGTTTTATCGGAAGTAGTGTATAATGATTTCTGTATTTTGTTATTATACGGCATTATACACAAAAACAATTAAGGTGGATTAGGAATGCTTAAATTAGGCATTATATATAGAGACGGACTTGTTTTGCAGCAAGGTAAGAAAATGCGAATCAGCGGTACTTTTATTCCGAAGATAGCAAAGCAGGTTACAATAAAAGCCGCACTTAAAAGCGGAACAAAAACTATATCTGAAGGTTCTGTTGCAGTAGAATTGTTAAACGGCGAGGAATCGGCACCGTTTACTGTAGCTTTGTCGGAAGTGTCAAAGGGCGGACCTTTTACACTTGAAATATATGAATTAAATCATCCGTCAACAATGATTACAATTGATGACGTTTATGTAGGTGAGGTTTGGCTGGCCGGCGGTCAGGAAAATATGACATTACCTCTGTATCATACTATCGGTGCAAAAGAAGAAATTGCTGATTTTAAGGACAGAAAAATCAGATATTACAGGGTTCCTGTAGCTGACGAGAATACTTCGGAAGAAGAGCGGGCAGGCGAGTGGTCCAGAATCGGTAAGAAAAATGCGGGTAATATGTCCGCACTTGCTTACTATTTCATAAAATCTCTGCGAAGCAAGCTCACTGCCAATACAATGATAGGCATTGTTGAGTGTGCTGCAGATGATACCTCAGTAATGAGCTGGATGAGTGATAAAAATATTCGCAGAACTGTTGACGGAAAGCTGGCATACAAAGATTATATGGATGGACTGTATGATATAAACAGTAAGGAATATGCGGATATTGTCAGACAATGCGGTGAAGAAGTAAGACAGAACAGAGCCAAGTTGAGTAATATGATAAAGAATGATCCGTATATTACCTATTCGGATATTCTTGAGGGAATAGGACACGGTAAACTTGAGTTACCGAAGCTTAAGGATGATCCCGGAAGACCGGGCGTTCTCTTTGATAATATGTTGATGAATATTAAGTCTTTTTGCTTCAGAGGGGTTATCTTTTATCAAGGTGAGTCTGATTATGAGGAACGCTGTGAGCGGTATTATACTTTATTTAAATCCATGATAGCCGAGTGGCGAGAGATTTTTGAGGATGAGAAGTTACCGTTTATTTATGCGCAGCTGCCTATGTATATCAGCAAGGCGAGAAAGTTTATGGGCTTTGATGACATGCATCTTCCGATACTCAGAAATGCTCAGGCTCGTGTTGCTAAAGAAATTCCGTATACATATATGGTTACGCTTACCGATTGCGGTGAATTTGATAATCCGAGACCATCGGATAAAATGACTCCGGGAACAAGAATGGGTGTGGCAGCACTTAAGCATGTTTACGGTAATTTTGACATTTCTGCCGATGCACCGCATGTGGTGGATATTAAGAGAGGTGCCGAAGGAATAGAGATCAGCTTCGGTGGTGATTTTAAGGAATTAAGCTGTGTTTATTCAGAAGTGTCAGAGTCAGGATTTGAACTGGCAGGTAATAATGATGAGTTTTATCCTGCAGCTGCAAGTATTGACTTTGACGGAAAGACTGTTATACTTGACTGTCCGAAGGTTGAATTCCCGACGAAGGTGCGTTATGCTTACTTTAGTTACGGCAATGCACCGTTGGTTACGGACAAAGGATTTGCTGTCGGACCAATTAATGAGATGATTGAGAAGAAACCTGAATTCTGATTTAAATCAGAAATGATGATTTATGGAGAACTTATGTCGGTTGTTCGGTTAAGACCATATTGTACTGATTATATTTGGGGCGGAGAGAAGCTCCGTGATGAATATGGAATTGAATATGACGGAATGCGTCTTGCTGAGGCGTGGGTTTTGTCGTGCCATAAGGATGGTCAGTCCGTTATTGATTCAGGTGAGTTTGCCGGATTGAGTCTGTCCGAATATATCGAGAAATGCGGTCAGGATATTTTGGGTTCCAACCGTATGAGATTTGAGTTCTTTCCTATAATTACTAAGTTGATAGATGCCCGTGAGAATCTCTCGATTCAGGTACATCCTAATAATTCATATGCTCTTCAGGAGGAAGGCGAGTTCGGCAAAACCGAGATGTGGTATATAGTTGAGGCCGGCCCGGATGCGCAGATATATTACGGAGTTAACAGAAGCACTGACAGACAGGAAGTATCGGATATGATAGCGAACGGAACATTTACCGAGCTTCTCAATGCTGTCCCTGTAAAAGCAGGCGATTGCTTCTATATTCCTGCAGGTACGATACATGCCATATGTAAGGATGTTATAGTGGCAGAGGTTCAGCAAAATTCAAATGTTACTTACAGAGTATATGACTATGACAGAAGGGACTGTAACGGTAACAAGCGCGAGCTTCATGTTCAGAAAGCTCTTGATGTTGCAAGATTTGAGCCGAATTATTCAACACGTCATTTCGGAAATCATCTTGTAAGGTGCAATTATTTTACGACAGATGTTTATATGGGAAATACAACTGACGAAGTAACAGATAAGTCTTTTGTTTCTCTTGTTGTACTGAACGGTGAAGGTGAGCTTATTTATACGGATAAGGGTGAAAAGAAATCAATTGCAATCAAGAAGGGCGAATCCTTTTTTATGGATGCTGCAGGTTTAGGGGATAAATATAACTATGAATTGAAAGGCAATAAGCTCTGTGTGCTTAAAACTCAGATAGGAAAGATTGAGGATATTAAGTAACAGGGCGGTAAAGGATAAGATAATGAATATTGCATTATTTATGCTTCCAAAATCAATGGCAGCATATCTTTATGATGATTATACAGTCAGACAGGCACTTGAGAAAATGGCATATCACGGCTATGCCGCCATTCCCGTAATTGACAGAGAAGGTTATTATGTAGGCACGGTCAGTGAGGGTTCTTTTCTTTGGTATCTTGTAAACGGAGAGGGCGGAGAGCTTCATCCGATAGATATATCTTCTCTCGAAAATGTGATGCTCAAGGATGTACCGTATGATAAACGCAATACCACAGTCAACATCTCGGCTTCAATTGAAGAGATATATGATAAAGTTTTAAATCAGAATTTTATTCCTGTTGTTGATGACAGACAGGCTTTTATAGGAATCATTACCAGAAGTGCGGTTATTCAGCATTTGAGGGAGAAATCCGGAATAGATGAGCAGGATTGATATCGACGAGACCTTAACTGAAGAACTTCAGACCCTCAGTAAAATCAGACTCAAAGGCGACGAGATGAACAGGGTTAAGGAGGATTTTGCGCAGATTCTTGAGTATATAGATATTCTCGGTGAATGTGATACTTCTGCTGTTGCGGATACATTTGTAAGTGACCCGATAACCGGGGGACTTAGAGAGGACATAGTCTCTGAGGATAGAAAGATAAATCCTTGCGGTACAACAATAAGCGTTCCGGAGGTATTATGATGAGAAATATATCTTCTGAAGAACGTGTAATTAAGGCTCTTGCTGATATAGAGAAGTTTTCCGATTACAATGCCGTCACTTCGGTATTTTGTGATACTGTCCGCAGAGCTCGCGAGGTTGACAAGCTGATAAATAACGGTACTCTAAGAGGCCGTCTTGCAGGAACTCCTATTGTTATAAAGGATAATATTTGTGTAAAGAATGAGATTACATCGGCAGGTTCAGCGATGCTTAAAAACTTTGTCTCACCTTATAATGCCACTGTAATTGACAAAATTGTTGAGGCAGGACTTATTCCTATAGCTCATACAAACATGGATGAGTTTGCAATGGGATCAACTTCTGAGACTTCATGCTACGGACCGGTGCACAATCCGATAGATTTTGGACGCAGCGCAGGAGGTTCATCAGGCGGAAGCGCCGCTTGTGTCAAATTGGGAATTACATCGTTGGCTTTGGGTTCGGATACAGGCGGATCAGTAAGACTGCCGGCTTCATATTGCGGTTTGTACGGATTAAAGCCGACTTATGGAAGTGTATCAAGATACGGACTTATAGCGTACTGTTCATCCATGGATCAAATCGGTATTATCGGCTCTGATGTAAGAGAGATATCCGAACTGTTCAGTATTATTTCAGAACCTCAAAAAACAAGCATTCCCGTAATAACCGACGGAGTGAGGGCTGCTGTTCTTGAAGGATTTGAAGACAGGTGCAATGAACTTCTGTCTTTTGTAGATTCTATGGTTGTCTCAACCGAGAAAATTAATCTTAAGATGCTTAAGTATGCTGTTCCTTCTTATTATGTTATTGCAACTGCCGAGGCTTCGTCCAATTTGGCAAGATACGACGGAATCCGATACGGTTTATCGGGGGGGAGTCCGGAACAGGTCAGAACAGAAGGCTTCGGAGCCGAAGTGAAACGCAGAATAATGTTGGGTAACTTTGTTTTGTCACAAGGCTATTATGACAGATATTATCAGAAAGCCTGCAGCGTTCGCAGGATTATTAAAGATGAGATAACCAAGCTTTTCGAGAAGAATGATGTTCTTATACTTCCTACTTCTTCGGATGGAGCACCGCTTCTCGGAGCAAGTCTCGATAATCCGCTTGAAATGTATAAAAGCGATATATACACGGTGCTTGCTAATCTTACGGGGTGCCCGTGCATTACAATTCCTTGCGGTAAAGACAAAAACGGTATGCCTTTGGGCATTCAGATTATGGCTAGACATAATGAAGAACAGCTACTGCTCACTTTGGCAGAATGTTATCAGAGCAGGAGGAATTCGCATGATTTATGAGACTGTAATAGGACTGGAGGTACATATTGAACTTCTTACCGACAGTAAGCTTTTTTGCAGTTGCCCAAACAGCTTCGGCAGAATTCCTAACAGCCTGACATGCCCGATATGCATGGGACTTCCGGGGGCCTTGCCGTCACTTAATCGTCGTGCGGTTGAGTATGCGATAAAAACCGGAGTGGCATTGGGCGGAAATATAAATCCGATAAGTATTATGGATCGTAAGAATTACTTTTATCCGGATCTTCCGAAGTCTTATCAGATATCACAGCTTTATTTTCCAATATGTCTCGGCGGCGCCGTTAATATAGGTGACAAAGACATACGAATCCACGAGCTTCATCTTGAAGAGGACGCGGGTAAGCTTATACATGATGATTCTGCAGAACGTACATTTGTAGATTACAATCGATGCGGTGTTCCGCTTATTGAGATAGTAACAGAACCGGATATAAGAAGTGCGGATGAGGCAGTGCGTTTTCTGGATAATCTCAGGCGTACTCTTAAATTTATCGGTGTATCCGACTGCAAAATAGAGGAAGGTTCAATGCGTGTAGATGTAAACCTGTCGGTACGCAAGGCGGGTTCCTTACAACTTGGAACAAGAACGGAAATGAAGAATTTGTCTTCCTTTAAAGCTGTAAGCAAGGCTATAGAATATGAAGCGGCAAGGCAGTGGGCGTTAATCGAAGGCGGAGAGACCGTTATAATGGAAACAAGACGATGGGATGAGAATAAGTGCGTTACAATCGGTATGAGACCTAAGGAAGAGGCATATCAGTATAAGTATTTTCCTGATCCGGATATTGCACCGATTGTTACGAGTGACACATACTTGGACGCGGTTCGTTCCGATATGTGTGTGCTTCCTGCGGAGCTTAAAAGGAGAATGATTGAGGAGGACGGTCTTCCGGAATACGACAGTGACATTTTGACTTCGGAACCATTTCTTGCGGAATTGTATGAGATTACCAAAGATATTACAGGAAGTCCCAAAGATTCATCAAACTGGATTTTGACTGAATTTTTAAAGCTTTGGTGTAACGAGAACGATTGGAAAACTATGCGCAAAGAGTCGCTCGGTGAACTGATTGTGCTCGTGAATTCAGGAAAAATCAGCAGACAGACCGGTAAAGAGATTCTTGTTCACATATATGAGGATAAGGTTATACCCGGAGATTATGTTGAGAAGAATAATCTTGCTATGATAACTGATGCAGAAGTAATCGGCAAAGTAATCAGGGAGGTTATAGAGAAGAACCCTCGTTCATATGCCGAATACAAAGCGGGTAACAAGAAGAACTTCGGTTTTCTTATGGGACAAACAGTGCGAGCATTGGAAAATCGCGGAGATCCTTCGGTTATACGTGAGGTTTTGTCACGCTGTCTAGAGGACGGGAATATTTGAATAATATTTGATAGTGTGTTATTCTTTATAATTATTATTTCATCGAAAGGATGAGTGTTTTAATGGGCGACAGTGCGGGGAGTACCCTGGTAGAATTGTTGGTTGTATTTATACTTATTTGTGTTAATGCTTTTTTTGCCGGCACCGAGATGGCGGTTATTACATTAAATGATGCCAAGATTCGCAAGATGAGTGAAGATGGTGATAAAAAGGCAAAAAAAGTTTTAGGTTTTATTGAAAATCCGGGTTCTTTTCTTTCTACTATTCAGGTTGGAGTAACATTTGCGGGATTCTTGTCATCAGCTTTTGCGTCCAGCAGCTTCGCTGAGAAATTGACGAATATTTTGGATCCTAACGGACTTCATTCTTGGATAAAGACGTTATCTACTGTTCTTATTACAATAATTCTCTCTTTCTTCTCTCTTGTTTTAGGTGAATTATTTCCTAAGAGAATTGCTCAGAGATATCCTGAGAAGTGGTCATTTGCTGCGGTAGGCGTGGTAGGCTTTTTCAGTAAGATAACAAAGCCTTTTGTAATGCTTCTTACTTTTTCCACAAATAGTTTGTTGAAGCTTTGCAGAATTGATCCGGATGAGAAGGATCCAGAGGTGACGGAAGAAGAGATTAGAATGATGGTCGATGTAGGTTCAGAATCCGGTACCATAGAAGACAGCGAGAAAGAGATGATTCAGAATATCTTTGAGTTTAATGATAAGGAAGTATCCGAGATTATGACTCATCGTAAGAAAATCGTGTCTCTTCCTATCGATGCCGAATATGAGACTGTTATGAGACTTGCCAAGACAGAGAAATATACACGTATTCCGGTATATAAGGACACAATAGACGATATAGTCGGTATTCTTCACATTAAAGATTTACTTGGTGTTGAGATTCCTACAGATAATAAGAAGTTTAATCTGTCCAAGATAATCAGGGAGCCTTTGTTTGTTCATGAGACTCGTAAAATATCCAAGCTTTTCGCAGAGATGAAAACCTGCGGAATGCAGATGGCTGTTATTCTTGACGAATACGGCGGAACAATGGGTATAGCTACTATGGAGGATATGCTTGAGGAGATAGTAGGAAGTATATCTGATGAGTTTGATGATGATGAACATACATGCATAAAGCTCAGTAACGGTGATCTCGTTGTTGAGGGTGATATGACATTGAGCGACCTTGAGGATGTCATTGGTATTGAATTAACCGATGACGATTATGATACGATTGCCGGACTCGTAATTACTCTTCTTGATCGCGTTCCTGAAGATAATGAGAAGCCGATTGTCCAATATAAAAATTTGGAAATTAAAGTTCTTCGTGTTCAGGAGAGATGGATTTCAAAGGTTATGATTCATATTAATCCGATATCGGAGTCTGAGGAAGAAGATTCAGATAAGCAGGATGGTGTGCAGGAGAAAGCATAGGAATATTATTGATATTATATAAATCATTTGAAAGAGTTTTCTTGCATTATTTAAGACATCGAATTATAATGTTTAATGCTTTGCTATAAATTCGATTGTTTGCAGGCGATACGATTGTATACAATTGTATGTAGTTAAATAAAAGAAAAGGTAGGTTTGCTGTTATGGCTAACTCTAAGAATCTGAAAAAAGGTCTTCATACTAAGACCAAAAATAATGTGCTGATCGGTATAATTGTTGCTGTAGTAGTTCTTACTATTGTCGGATATGTAATCTATGTATCAGGCTTTTTGCCGAGTGTTATGACCGGTGTTAAAATAACAAAGGTAAATGAGAGCGGTAAGACTGTTGTTGTAGATAATGTTTCCGTTGCTGAATTAAATATCCATTATTTCCAGGTTATTAATGAATACAATTCTACCGGTGCCTTTGAGACAAACCATGATTTGGATGCTATTGACGAAACTACCGGTAAGACTATGCGTGAGCAGATGACAGATAAGGCTGCCGATAATATTAAAAATTTGTATTTCCTTACAGAGTGGGGTAAGGCTAATATTCCGAATTTCAGTGATTTGGAGAAGGTAGCTTCACACTATATGGAGATTTCTATCGATAATCTTCGTGACAGTGCAGAGAAGTATAATTATCCTAACCTTACTACTTATTTGCATGCTATGTACGGAACAGGTTGTTCATTAAGAGTATATCGTGATACTGTTCAGAAGGAAGTTCTCGGTGAGCTTATCCAGAATTATGTACAGCAGTACAATTTCAGTGCTGATCGTACGGTTTTGCAACAGGATTTTGATGCAAATCCATTGAACTATACACGTTGTGATTTTAACTATTACTCATTTGCTTCCGATTCAGCAGTTAATGAAGACGGTGAGATTGAGTTTGATAATACTAAGGCTTTGGAGAATGCTAATTATGTAGCTTCTAAGGCAACGGATTCCGCATCATTTGTTCTTGCTGTTATGGATAAAATTGAAGATGAAGAAGAGCTTGCAAAATTTGAGACAGAAACAGAAGATCCTACATTGATGGAGGGTGCTACTAATATTTCAACTTCAGCTATGGCAGGCGGTGAAGCTAATGATTTCCTTTTTGAAGACGGTGAGGTAGGTACAACCAAGGTTATTGATATGAACAGTTCAGTTTGGGTAATTTTCCTTAAGGATCGTTACATGAATGATATGCCTGTAGTTACTTATCGTACTCTTGTTCTTTACAACGACAAGAAAGTTGCAAACGGTGATTCTGAGGAAGCAGTAGCAAAGAGTTGCGACAAGCTTGTAGAGAAAGCAAACAGCATTGTAGCTTCAATCAGTGATGAGCAGTCTTTTGCTACACAGGTCGGACTTAATTCCAGCAACTCAAACGATATAATGAATGGTGGTAAGTCCGTAGGTATGACAGAGAAGGATTTTGAGCCGACAAACGGTTCACAGTTGCCTACAGGAACACAGCAGCTTAAGGATTGGGCTTTTGATGCTTCAAGAGCACACGGTGATATGACTGTAATCAGAAATGAAGGTAATACAACAGTTACTATTTATTATTGGATTGAATCAATTCCTGCTTGGATGTACGAATCAGAACAGCAGATTGTTGCAACTCAGTACAGTGATTTCTCTACTGATCCGGCTGTTTTCCCTGAGACAGGAAGTGTTCAGATTGCTTATGATTTGATTAAGAAGCTGACATACTGATTTAGCAGAAAAATTAATTTGACTGTCCCCGAAGCACGTTATGCTTTGGGGCAGTTTTTTGTATGCAAAAAAAGAGCTGTCTCAAAAGTGATTAATTAACAGAGAGTCAGCTCCTTCATTTTGTTCAAAACTTGGCGCAACAAGCCTTCTAAGCCGTAAAAATCCAGTATTAAAGTCCCATTTTTGCAGATAACTTGATTTTTGATTTTTGATTTTTGAGCATGCTAACTAAAGCCGATTCAGGAGAGTTTCTGATGTTATATTGTCACGACTTTCCAGTCTGAATGCATCGAAGACTTCACTTACCTGAATGCTTTTTGTGTATTTCCCCTTATATGATTTGCCGTAGTGTTGACTCAAAGCAGGTTTTTCAGTGAATCCGGGCTGATTGGAGTTCTCATTCACTGAAATTGGTCATTTGAGTCACTTTACAGTGACTGAAAACGGTTTTTTCGCTGAAACAGATGATTTTTGTCGCCGACAGCGACGTTTCAGGGTGATTTTGGCGACGCCTGACCGCCGCGTCGCTGGAATAGACGTTTTTTGTCGCCGACAGCGACGTTTTAGGGGGATTTTGGCGACGCCTGACCGCCGCGTCGCTGGAATAGGCGTTTTTTGTCGCCGGCAGCGACGTTTTAGGGTGATTTGGGCGACACCTGACCGCCGCGTCGCTGGAATAGGCGTTTTTTGTCGCCGGCAGCGACGTTTTAGGGTGATTTTGGCGACGCCTGACCGCCGCGTCGCTGGAATAGGCGTGTTTTGTCGCCGGCAGCGACGTTTTAGGGTGATTTTGGCGACGCCTAATCACTTTACAGTGACTGAAAACAGGGTTTTCAGTGATTCTTGTTGTCTCTGGCTTGAATATAGAAAGCCATAATAATCGGGGCCTGGCTCTCTGTGAATTAATCCACTTTTGAGACATCCCCTTTTTATTAAGGTAACTGCTATTCCCTGTATCTTACTGTACAGCAAGATAAATTACAACACTCGAGATAAGTATTATCCGATATTCTGTTAATGAGATACTTTGCCCAAACCTTACATGTATCACTTAATAAGGCATCAACCAATACCCCTTCTTCATTCAAAAGAGAGAAGAAATAATTAGTACCCAAAATTATCGAATCTGATTCTTTAATGTGATAAATACCATTCGGTAAAGAATTAATTTTACCCTCCGATATCAGCTTAATCTGAGTGCTTCCCATAACATGAGCTTCAAGACAATTCTCATCTATATGCATAATAATATATCCGTCTTCAGGAAGCGCAACCTTATCTACAACTTCACAAAGAGTAGCAAACGGATATTCAACAAATTCACTGGTAAAAAGTCTTCGCACTTTAGTTTTAAATTCTGATATATGAGATTTATATTCTTCTGTCAAGTTATCCTTATTGCTCTTCCCGTCAATAAGAGTAATAAACATACCTTTACTTGTATATATCATAATCTCATCCAAATATTCATTTAACTGACCCCTGTGTTTAATCGTGTAAGTCTCAACCATATATTTACCTCAAAACATTTTATGTCGAAGCTTCAGAATGATACATGTGTAATTATCCTGAGAATGAACCTTTTTTTCCTTAATCTCACTTTTTATTCTTGCAGCAGATTTTCCGGCATCACCAGCAACATACTCTGGAAGCATATCGGCAGACAGAGCATCAAGCACACCGTCGGAAGCTATAAGAATGACATCATTATCCTGTAGTTTTAAAGATTGTCTTGTGTAAATCACATTAGGATTGTTATTTCCGATAAAATCAACCAATTGTCGCGACTCCGGTAAGAGATATGCCTCTCGTGTTACTCTTCCGGTTTGGGCCATATTACTGACCAAAATCGAACCATAGTTTTGTTTATGATTCAACACTATACTTCTGCCGTTGCGTATAAGAATTACAGCGCTGTCACCTACGCTGTACAAATCCAACATATTATTATCCACGCGAACAAGAACAAGCGTTGCACCCGCCTCACGATTGTATTTTTGAAATATGCGGTTAGATACGTCTCTTATCTTCTTTACAATATATTCACGATGATCATAGTCATCCAAAGATATTTTTGAAAACTCGCTCACAACAAATCTTGATACAAAATCACCATGCGTCATTCCACCCATACCGTCTGTAACCAATGCTATCAGACCATGTTTGTTATAGTCTTCCAAAGGAGATACAAAAAGAGCATCCTCTTGTCTCGTTCTCTGACCTATTTCATGAAAATATGCAGCATCTACATAAAAATTATTATCTGGCTCTTCTGTACGAATCATCAATTCCCGAACCAATACTCTGAGAAGAACAAATAAGGAGGCTATCACAAGAAGCACAAGAGCAACCGAAGACGACAGTATTATCATCGTCCATTCCGGTATATCGCTAAGAAAATTACTCAATTGCTCTCCCATATTTAATCTCCCAAATCATCATTTGAAGAAGCGTTAACTTCTGACTCCTCCTTTTCGACAGGTAAAGACGGTTTAGTTACATAGGTTTTAATTAACTCCTCTGTATAAAAAGCAAACATGAACTGTATGAAAGCTACAAGAATTGTAATATATGCAACTATCACTACAGCATATGCTATAAACTTTGTTGTAAGAAGCAGAAAATACGGAACTATCAACAGAAGCACGATAGATATTGCAAGAAGCAAAAGACATGTCCCCAAACGCATAAACAGGAACAAAACCGCATTCTTATAAATCTTCTTAAGCGGCAAATCCACTGATACTATCATCTGATAAACCATATTTTGTATGATAATAAAGAACAGCAAAACTGCTACAAAAAATGACGCTACACCAACGCCGAAGCTTCCGAAATTATTTACATAGAAGGCAATTGCAAACAACAGAACAAACGTAAAAACATATGATATAAACATTGCCTTAAAAGCTTGCTTCAGGTTTTTGGTAATACCGTCTTTTATGTCTGATATAAGGAAAATAACATTTTTTCTGTATATGTTACGATACAAATACTGAACACCGGTCTCAAACGGACCGATACTCAAAAGTCCGCTTCCTACAAGAAACATTGAGATTATCAGTACAATCAGATAGTAAACCTGGAAAACAGCATCTCCTCCGACATCATTCATCACCTTGTTGCCGATAATTCCAAGGCTGTTCATATAATCCACAAATTTCTCAGGTGTGAACACCGAGCTGAACTGCGGAAGCAAAAATAATACCAACAGAAAACTAATTATCATGGCAGGAATATTAAGTATTATATAAATGATATTCGCTGACATAAAATTAAGAAAATACGTTCCGAATGATGATAAAAAAGTATAAAGCGGTCCGTGTTCCTCGTCTACGTAATCGATGTTTACATTCTTATCCTTAAACAAATATTATTCCTCACTTACAGTAATTAATTTCTCCAAAGACTTCTTCCACTCTTCTATTACCGTAAGACTTCTGTCTGCCAAAGCTGCAGCTTTATCCTTCTTGGCAGTCTTACCTTTGAATTTTACACCAAGTGCTCCCAAAATACCAAAATTAGCATTCATCGGCTGGAATTTAACTACGTTTTTGTCAGATATATACGATGCGAGTGCACCGATAACCGTCCTGTTATCAGGAATTATCTCAGGTGTCTTACCCAAATAACGGTTGGCTGCAAAATAGGCAGCCATAAAACCTGCGCTGGTAGAAGGAATATATCCCTCAACACCGGTAATCTGTCCTGCAAAAAATATATTAGGATTCTCTCTTAATGAATAATCCGAATTCAAATGTCGAGGAGAATTAATATAAGTATTTCTGTGCATAACACCCATGCGATAATATTCCGCATTCTCCAAGCCCGGAATAAGACCGAAAACACGTTTCTGCTCATTAAACTTGAGTCTTGTCTGAAATCCGACAAGGTTATACATTGATGTCGCTCTGTCATCCTGTCTCAATTGAAGGCAGGCATACGGCTCTTTACCGGTTTTGGGATCTGTTAAACCTACAGGCTTAAGCGGTCCGAACCTCATCGTATCCTCTCCTCTTGAGGCCATAACTTCAATAGGCATACATCCTTCAAAAACAACTTCCTTATCAAAGCCTTTAACATCAGCACGTTCAGCATTTATAAGTTCAGTATAAAATCTCAGATATTCTTCTCTGTTCATAGGACAGTTAATATAATCGTCACTGCCTTTTCCGTATCTTGATGCTCTGAAGGCCTTACTCATATCTATGGATTCATAAGTCACTATCGGTGCAGCAGCATCAAAAAAATGCAAATCAGTATCTCCGAGAAGCTTAAAAATATTATCGTATAACTCTCCGTCCGTAAGAGGTCCTGTAGCAACAATAGTAATCTCATCGACAGGTATATCGGTAACCTCTCCCGGAATAACCGTAATTAATGAATTATTCTTTATTCTGTCAGTTATATAATGTGAGAATTCATTACGATCTACAGCTAAAGCACCGCCGGCAGGTATTTTGGAAGCATCGGCAGCCATCATAATAAGCGAACCGAGTCTGCGCATTTCTTCTTTCAGTAATCCTGTCGCATTTTCCAATGCCTCAGCTTTTAATGAATTACTGCAAACAAGTTCACCAAAATCATCAGAATGATGAGCTTCACTTCTTTTTACAGGCTTCATCTCATAAAGATTTACCTTTATACCGAATCGCGCCAATTGATAAGCAGCTTCAGAGCCTGCAAGTCCGGCACCGATAACATTAACATGATCAGCCATGAAAATCCTTACTTCTCCTCGTTCTCATTCTCTTTATCTTTGTCAGCAGACTTTTTACGTGTCTTATTGGTAGGACAATCCTTATTTGAACATTTAGGATATGACTTCCCTCTGAATCTTCTCCATACCATATATGAACCGCAGGTATCACACTTACGGTCGTCAATCGGCAAATCCCAGGAAATAAATCCGCAATCAGGATTAGAACCTTTTTTATCACAAGTATAAAAGGTCTTTCCGCTGTATTTTCGGGATTTATGAGAAAGAAGCCCTGAACCGCATTCAGGACATTTGCCCTTAACAATATTCTCAATATTACGAGTATATCCGCATTTTGGGAAATTTGAGCAAGCAATAAACTTACCGTAACGACCTGACTTAATAATAAGTTCGCCGTCAGCACACTCTGGGCAATTCTCTCCCAGCTTCTCTTCCTGCATTTTTACTCTTTCAACCTTCTTCTCAGCTTCTTCTACCTGACTGTGGAAGTTCGGATAAAAATCCCCCAAAAGCTTAATCCAATCGGTCTTGCCCTCTTCAACATTATCAAGATTGCTTTCCATATCAGCAGTAAACTGAATGTCAACTATATCCTTGAAATTATTGTCAAGAAGTTCTGTTACAAGAATTCCGAGTTCGGTAATTATAATAGACTTACCGCTTTTATCAACATACTTACGCTCCAATATGGTAGATATGGTAGGCGCATATGTTGAAGGCCTTCCTATTCCGTTTTCCTCAAGCGCCTTAATGAGAGTAGCCTCAGTATAGTGCGGCGGCGGAGTTGTAAACTTCTGCTCTCCGTTTATACCGAGATTTATGAGCGTCATATTCTCTTTGAGTTCAGGGAGTTTAACCTTGGTCTCATCTGTATTAGCGCCGTTTCCTTCTTCATTAACATCCGCATATAATGCAAGGAATCCCGGGAAAACAACTGTCTCACCTGCAACCTTAAAAATATGATTTTTACAAGAAGCCTCTACAGCAACCGTATCTATCTTGGCAGATGTCATCTGAGTAGCCATAAATCTATCCCAAATAAGCTTGTACAGCTTGTACTGATCGGCAGAAAGAGAATTACGAATCTTATCAGGAATCATATCAAAATGAGTAGGACGAATTGCCTCATGTGCATCCTGTGCCGAATTCCTGTTCTTAAAAGTTCTTACAAAAGGTGCAATATACTTCTCGCCGTAAACCTCTTTAATATACTCACGTGATGAAGCTACCGCCTCATCAGATATTCGTACAGAGTCTGTTCTTATATATGATACAAGTGCCGTAGGACCGTCGCTTCCGAGTTCAATTCCTTCATAGAGCTGCTGTGCCACGGACATAGTTTTCTTTGATGTAAAACCTAATCTTCTTGAAGCTTCCTGCTGCAATGTAGATGTTGTAAAAGGCGGAAACGGATTTCTCTCCTTCTTCCCCTTCTTTACAGAATCCACATTGAAATTATTACCCTTAACATCATTAATTATTTCATTTGCTTCATCAGAATTGGATATCTTACGCTTCTCAGCTTTATCACCGTTCTTATCACCGAAATACTTAACGGTAAATGTCAAATCAGAATTCTCAGCCTTAACATTACTGTCAATATTCCAATACTCCGTTGGGACAAAAGCATTAATCTCATTATCTCTCAGCATTACAAGTTTGGTTGCAACGGACTGTACTCTTCCTGCAGACAATCCCTTACGAATTTTACTCCAAAGCAAAGGACTTAATTCATATCCCACAAGTCTGTCAAGAATTCTTCTTGCCTGCTGAGCATTAACAAGATCCATATCTATCGTTCTGGGCTGACTTATAGCCTCTTGTACCGCTTTCTTAGTAATCTCATTAAATGTGATTCTGCACGATGACAACGGATCAACATTCAAAGCCTTGGCAATATGCCAAGCAATAGCTTCACCCTCACGATCAGGGTCAGTTGCGATATATACAAAATCACTTGCTTTATTGGCTTCCTTAAGTTCTTTTATAACCTTCTCTTTGCCTCGCATATTTATATATATCGGCTTAAAGTTATTATTTACATCAACACCCAAAGATGAAGAAGGTAAATCTCTTATGTGACCTACCGAAGCCATTATCTTATATTCATTTCCCAAATATCTGCCAATTGTTTTAGCCTTAGCAGGAGACTCAACAATAACTAATTTCTTGCCCATTAAACCTTTTACCTATTCTTTTGAGATATTTTCATACAGATATTATATAAATCAACTTAGCCTCTTTGTCAAAGCTTTATTTTTTTTGACAACTTAAACATTATGATAAATTTAATTTCTTCTTTTACTATTCTCGAAAAGGTAGTATCATAATAATACGGTTACAGTGACATAGGAGTTATTATGTCACGAAAGCAAAATGTTATAAGGCTTTACTCCGGTTTTGCTGACGGAGCAATAGCAATCAAATCAGAGATTGAGATATCACAAACAAGCGGTATTCCCAACTTTGATATCATAGGTTTGTGCGACTCTTCAATACGTGAATCAAGAGGAAGAATCAGAGCCGCAATTAATGCCTCGGGTTTTGTTATGCCCAAAGGACAAATCACCGTAAACATCTCACCCGCATATATGCATAAATCAGGTTCTGCCTTCGATTTGGCTATAGCAATCGGTCTTCTCATAGTATCAAATCAACTTAATTTACCATCAAATACTGATATTTATGCCGAAGGCGAACTGTCTCTTGACGGAAAGGTTAAATCTACACCCGGCAGTGCGGTAAGATTCAGATTACTTAACAAAAATAACAATATGCGCATTGTATTTCCGACATCAGAAACAGATTCAGCACGCATAAACTCAGTAGAAGGATATCCTGTCACAACACTTAAAGAAGCTGCTGAAATTCTATCTTTACCTGTGTTTCCGTGCAAAAAATTCAGCCTGAGCGACATAGAAAATACATTCATGCCGTGCGAAGAAGATACTGATATTTCCATACTAAAAGGACAGGACAAAACAGTTCGGGCACTTCTTATAGCAGCTTCAGGATGGCATAACCTTCTGCTGGTCGGAAGCCCCGGAGCCGGCAAAACTCTCGCAGGCAAAATATTACATTCACTCCTCCCGCCTCTTAATCCTGAAGAGATAGAAGAAGTATATTCTGTTCGCAATATGTATTCCGATACAAATCTTATACTTTCATCTCAACGACCGTACCGTTACATACATCAGCTCACCTCTCCCAATAAACTTATTTGCAGCGGTTCTAACATGAAACCGGGTGAGCTGCTTCTGGCAAACAGAGGAATTCTGTTTGCTGATGAGTTGTGCGAATTCAGCGGAAGAATTGTCGATTTACTGAGAGAACCGATGGAAAACAACAAAATAAGCATGCTGAAAGACGGTCAAACCTACACTTTTAACAGTAATTTTATTTTCATCGGAGCAACCAATCCCTGTAAATGCGGAATGTATATGGAACCCGGTCATAAGTGCAGTTGTACACCGGGAGCACGTCAAAGATATCTGAGCAAGCTGTCCGGACCGTTTATAGACAGAATAGACATATTTTCGGAACTTCATATGATTGATGAGAAAGCTTTAAAAAACACCATAAGAAACAAATCCGAGAACAAAAGCCCGGAATATCGTAAAAAAGTATCTGAGGTTTGGGAAATATGTAAGGAAAGATACAGAGATTATCCGGACAAGAACAACGGTACGGTAATCGAAGACAATCTTGCAGAATTATTCAGAGTGGATTCCGCTGCTTTGGAAATTGCCGTAAAACTGAGTACCGTAAACGGTTATACCGCAAGAGGAATTAACAGATTAATGCGAGTAAGCAGAACTATTGCTGATTTGAATAACGACAAAGATGTCGAAAGCAAACACGTAATGGAAGCACAACTTTACAAAAACAGAATTTTCAATCAATGGAGTAAGAACAGATGAATGATAATGATTACCTAAATTTTACTTATTCAGCACTGTGCTCGGTTACACATTTTAATTCACGTAACCTTAACGAATTAATCAAAGTCGGTGCAATAAAAAACCATCAGGAATTGGCCGATTTATTCAGGAGTGACAAAATATCGGAAATACTAGATTCTTCAAATAATAATGATACCGGCAGAAAGCTTGCGGATATTATAAACATGAATTCTCAAGTAAAGGAATTAACAAGCAATTTCATAAGTAGGGCTTCGGCTGACAATATCTATTCAATATCGGTATTAGATAACGAATACTATCCTATTTCATGGAAAAATCTAAGCGGTATGCCGGTTGTTCTTTTCTGCATCGGTCAAAAGGATTTACTGCAACAGGTAAATCAAAACGGAGCAGTTGCCATAGTAGGTTCCAGATATCCGAGCAGATATGCATGTGATGTTACAGAAGAATTCACAAAGCAGATATCCGACAGAGATGTAGTAATTGTATCAGGAATGGCACTCGGTATTGACAGAATCGCACATGTGACAGCCTTAAAGAATAGAAAGTCCACTATAGGTTTTGTACCGGGCGGATGCGACATTATCTATCCGTATCAGAACAAGGACATTTATTCAACTATGTGTAAGGAAGGGCTTATTTTGTCAGAACTTCCGCCCGGTACCGGAGTAATCAAGCAGTATTTTCCCAGCAGGAACAGATTAATCTCGGCAATCTCAGACAGCTGTCTTATTATGGAAGCAGGTATCTCAAGCGGAACACTTCATACTGCTTCTTTCGCAGCTAATCAAGGCAAAAGTGTTTTTGTATTACCAAACTCCATATATTGTGAGAATGCTCTCGGCGGACTTATGCTCATAAAGGACGGAGCAAGAATTCTTTTGAACACAGATGATGCAATAAAAGATATAGCCGAACAGGTATATTTCAGACTTCTCTCCTACCCTGAACTACTGTCTGAAGTCAATACTGAAACGTCTGTTAATTCGCTTGCCAAAAAGGATATCGACAGATCAAAACTCCCGGAATTATATTCAAAGCTTTCTGCTTCCGAAGCTTTAACCTCTGTTGAAATTAAAATACTTATAGAAGATGTTTTATCGGGAAAAAGCAAATGTATAGATGATATTCTTAAAGAACTTCCTGTCGGTTTAAGCAGGTTATCCTCAATTCTTGCCGAAATGGAACTTAACAATGAGATTGGTTCCGATGGTGAGAAATACAGTCTGACTTAACTAACATTCAGTTATTATAATATATTATATTATCTATATTGATTTTAATCGGCTAAAGCCTTAGAATAGTAAAGTTAATTTCTGATACAGAGGTACATATAAATATGAAACTTGGAATCGTCGGATTGCCAAATGTCGGCAAAAGCACATTATTTAATGCAATAACAAAAGCAGGAGCTGAATCAGCAAACTACCCATTCTGCACAATAGAACCGAATGTCGGTGTTGTAGCGGTACCTGATTCCCGTCTCGATAAGCTTGCTGAGATGTATAATCCTGAAAAATATACACCTGCCATTATCGAGTTTGTTGATATTGCAGGACTGGTTAAGGGCGCAAGCAAAGGTGAAGGTCTCGGAAACAAATTCCTGTCAAATATTCGTGAAGTAGATGCTATCTGTCATGTTGTCAGATGCTTTGACGATCCGAATGTTGTTCATGTAGACGGCAGTGCCGATCCAAAACGTGATATTGATACCATAGAACTTGAACTTATTCTCTCCGATATGGAAATAATGGAGAAGCGTATTGATAAAGCAAAGAAAATGATGAAGGGCGGCGACAAATCCTTCCAAGCTGAGCTTGATGTATATGAGAAGATATATCAGTGCTTAACCGAAGAAAAACCGGCCAGACTCCTTGAGTTTTCTGACGAAGAAAAAGAATTTACCAAGGATTTGCAGCTTATATCCATGAAACCGGTTCTTTATTGTGCAAATATTGCTGAGAGTGACATAAAAAATCCTGATATTCCATATGTAAATACAGTTCGTGAGATTGCAAAGGAATCTGACAGCGAGGTAGTCGTTATCTCAGCTAAGATTGAAGAGGAACTCAGTCAACTTGACGAAGATGATCGTCAGATGTTCCTTGATGACCTCGGAATCGACAGTGCCGGTCTTGATAAGATGATTCAGGCTTCTTATAAGCTTTTAGGACTTATTTCTTACCTTACTGCAGGTCCACAGGAGGTTCGTGCTTGGACAATCAAAAACGGAACAAAGGCTCCGCAGGCTGCCGGAAAAATTCATTCTGACTTTGAACGTGGATTTATCAGAGCAGAAGTTGTTGCATACGATGATCTTATGGCCTCAGGTACTTATGCTGCCGCTCGTGAGAAAGGTCTCGTAAGATCAGAGGGAAAAGAATATGTAATGAAGGACGGCGACATTGTGTTGTTCAGATTTAATGTTTAATTCCGAAAATTAATCAATAGATTTCTTTGGCTGACTTCAAAGCGTTTATCACACTTACAGAAGTCAGCCTTTTTATTCTCAACCGTTTCCGTTACTTATTTCGCATTTTCAAAGCATAGGTACGAGGCGCAACACCGTAAATCTTTTTAAATACCTCTGTCATATAGCAAGCACTTGAATATCCGGTTTTCTCTGCTATCTCACTCATCGAAAGTCCGGTATTTGTAACAAAATACGCAACACGCTCAGCTCGGCAGTGGTTAAGACAATCCATAGGTGTACTGCCTGTGTATTTTTTAAACAGAGTATTGCAGTGTGTCTTGCCGACTCCACCTGCCTTTGCTATATCAGCGAGAGTAACAGTCTTCGCATAATTTGTCTGTATAAATTTAAGCATAACCTTAAACTCGGCATCAGTCGGTAACGAGAAATTGTGATTTTCCAGCAATCCATTGCACCTGCACCAATTGAACACAGTTTTGAACAGACGGAAAAAGCATATAGTAATACTGAGTTCTGAATCAATTGAATCAATCAGATACTCAACGTCTTTATAAACATGCTGAGCTATCGGTTCATCGTGTTTAAAATGCAGGTAAGGTATACTCTGATTATCTGTAATCAACTCAACATAGTGCGTTTGAACATAGTAGTTTGAACACAAAATTGATGGATGCAGTATAGCTATAAAGTAAGAACAATCTTCCTGACCTATAGTAAAGCTGTAATGTATCTGGTTCTTATTAACCATAAGAGTGTCACCTTGTTCAAGACGCAACTTCTCACCATTGATATTGTATCCGGTCACGCCTTTGGTTATCGTGATAAACTCTAAATCTTCATGAAAGTGTGGTTTGTTAGTCCATCTGGCACCCGGAAAAACATTTCCGACATGAAGATACGAAGGAAAGTCATCATTTTGATAATTGACACGTTCTGAACCATCCTCTTTCTTGTCTATTAATCCTACACTTGCAAAATTCATAACAAAATACCGCCGTTTATAACAAAATTACTCAAAATGAAATTAAATCATTCTTTTATAACAAAATAACGCACAGCGAAATATTGTTATAAAAATAAGTACAAAATCTTATATAACTATTACATTTACTGTTGTATTGTAATTATAGAACATCGCAGCGGTAAAGTTCAAGAAGGAGTTATAAATGGAAAACATTATCGAACTTAAAAATGTAACTAAAGAATTCAAAGTTCTCAACAGACACGAAGGACTTAAAGGCAGTATTAAGGATTTGTTCTCACGCGATTACAAAGTGATTCGTGCTGTAGATAACATCAGTCTCAATGTTGCCCAGGGCGAGATAGTCGGATTTCTCGGTCCGAACGGAGCCGGTAAGTCCACTACAATCAAAATGATGACAGGTGTTCTTGAACCAAGTGAAGGAGAACTCATCATCAATAATCGTATACCGTATAAGGACAGAACAAAAAACAGCCAGGATATCGGTGTTGTTTTCGGGCAACGTTCTCAGCTTTGGTGGGCACTTCCGCTTATCGAATCTTTTAAGCTGTTAAAGGACATTTATCAGATAAGTAATGAAACCTACAACAGCATGTTGGAACTGTACAGCAGTATGATTGATCTTGAATCACTTCTGCATAAACCTGTGCGTCAGATGTCACTGGGACAAAGAACATTAAGCGATATGCTTGCAGCATTCTTGCATAATCCTAAAGTAGTATTTCTTGATGAGCCGACAATAGGACTTGATGTTGCCATGAAGAGTAAGATACGAGAGATGATTCTGGAGCTTAACAAAAGAAAAAAGACAACAGTAATTCTTACGACGCATGACATGGGTGATGTAGATGCCTTATGTCACAGAATAGTAATTATTGATAAGGGTAAAATGCTTTATGACAATGATATAGAGCATCTGAAAAGATTTTTCGGCGCATATAGAACATTAAAGGTTCGTCTGCGCGAGAATACGCTTGAAGTCGCAACAATGCTGAAGACTGAGTTGGCCGATATGGATGTTGTCATTGCCAATGATGATACATGGATTTCAATACTGGTTAATGAAGAGAAAACACGTGTTATAAAGGTTCTTGAAGAGATTCAGAAGGCTCATAATGTCAGGGATATGCAACTTGAAGAAATCTCCACTGAGGATGTAATCAAAAAAATCTACGAAGGAGGCATCGGCTTTGGAAAATAGCATCAAAAAATATTTTGCCATGACTCGTCTTGGTATTATTGAGACACTTCAGTGGCGCCTTGCACTCTTTGTAATGGTGCTTGGTAATCTTCTTTACCTTACACTGACTTACTATCTGTGGAAGGCAATCTATCAGTCTGCAGGAACTGACGTTGTAAACGGCATGACATTCGAGATGACTATGGTCTACCTGGTATTAGCTTCATCTCTTTACGGTGTTGTAGAATTATATATTGTTTGGGAAATCGGACGTAATATTCAAAGCGGAAAGATAGTACTTGACCTGTTACGTCCGTTCAAATACAAACAGTATGTATTCTGGGAAAATTCAGGCTGCCTTACAGTCAATTTCCTGGTAACATTCATTCCGACTCTTATCATTGTCAGACTTATGACAAAGAACACAATACCGTTAGGGATTAATCTTTTATACTTCCTTGCAGCATTTATTCTGTCAATAATTATCAATTACAATATTGATTTTATCGTAGGTACTATTTGTTTGTACACGGAGTCTATCTGGGGAATCAACATTATGAAACAAATGATTGTATCTCTTCTATCAGGCGCAACGATTCCTCTCGTCTTCTTCCCTGATAAAGCCGCTGCTATAGTTAAGTATTTGCCGTTCAGAGCAATTTACGACACACCGCTCACTCTGTTATTAACAGCAAATCCGGACCTGCATACAGTTATAACAAAGCTCGGTTTCTCACTTCTCTGGGTTATTGTTATATCGCTGTTCAGTAACATATTTTGGCGTATTTCTATCAAACGTGTAACTGTAAACGGAGGATAATATGGAAAGTACAAATACAAATGTTGTCCTCAAAAAACGAGGACTGTCGTTCTACTTAAAAATCTATATAAAGATAATTACTCAGGATATCAAGAGCAAGATGAGTTATCGAGCCGACTTTATAATATCGACTATCGGAATGATTGCTACGAATATTACCGGTTTCATTGCATTCCTGATTATGTTCGGCAAATTTCCTTCAATAAACGGTTGGGGATATTATGAGATTCTTTTTCTATATGGTTTCTCTCTTATCTCAATAACACCGACACAATGCCTGCTGGATAATAACTGGAGCCTCAGACGTTATGTATATGACGGAGATTTTGTTAAATATTGCTTCAGGCCGATAAACTTATGGTTTTACTATATCTCGGAAGTATTTGATATTAAAGGTCTCGGACAGCTTGCCTTCGGCATAGGAACTCTGATATATGCCTGGATGAAGTTGGAATTGCCGGTCTCTGTATTTCTCATCTTTGAGACTGTTACTGCATTAATCACATCATCTTTGTTCATGATGGCACTGCAGAACGCAGCGGCAGCAACATGCTTTTGGATTCAGAATTCCTTCTGGCTACTTGATATATCTCTTAAGATGAAGGATTATGCAAAATATCCTGTGACAATCTTCAATAATGTTTTTAAGTTCATTTTCACCTTTATCCTACCGGTTGCATTCATGGCTTATTATCCAAGTCTCGCAATCCTAAGACCTGATAATGTGCCTCTTCTGACATGGCTGTCACCTATTCTCGGTATAGCAGCCTTCTACGGCAGTTACAAATTATGGATGAAGGGTGCAACTAAATATGACGGAAGCGGATCGTAACCGAAGTTTGCCGATTTGTGCAATTCATATTGTATAACACGCTTAACAAGCATCAGTCTACATATAGTTTCTGTTTAATCAGCCTCATAAAAGCAAAAGCGCTGCCTCATACTTCTTAGTTTGAGACAGCGCCTTTTGTTATTCCTTAGTCATTACAAATATATATCTGTACAATTAATCCTTTTTCTCAAGAAACTTATAGCAAACAGCAGCTAAAGCAGCACCAAACAACGGAGCAACAATGAATACCCATAAGCACTTGATAGGTTCTGTATTTCCGTTAATAGCTGCAAACACAGCAGGACCGATTGATCTTGCAGGATTTACTGAAGTTCCGGTAAGTCCGATTCCGAGAATGTGAACCAATACTAAAGAAAAACCGATAACAAGACCTGCAAAAGAACCATGATTTGCTTTTGATGATGTAACACCCAAGATAGCCAATACAAAAACAAATGTAAGTACTATCTCTACAAGCAATCCGCCACAAACGCTTCCGTTTACGCCGCTTAAACCGTTAGAACCAAAACCACCTGTCTTATCCTCTACACCGCCGGCAGTAAAGATTGTTGCGAGAATACCGCTTCCTGCAAAAGCTCCAAGAACCTGAGCTGTACAATAACAAAGGAAATCCTTCAAATCTATTCCGCCTGTAAGCAAAACTCCCAAAGAAACTGCCGGATTAATATGACAACCTGAGATATTACCGATGGAATAAGCCATAGCAATAATAACAAGACCGAAAGCCAAAGCAGTTAAAATATAACCGCCTCCGTTAACAGCATCACAACCTACCAACATTGCAGTTCCGCAACCAAGAAGTACTAAAGTCATTGTACCGATAAATTCAGCTATATACTTCTTCATAAACAACCTCCTAAAAATAAGATAAATATATTCTACCGCAACAATTGGCTTTTACATCAAAAAATTGATATAATTTTCTTAATGTTAATTTTTTATTCATTTTCGAAAACGGAAAGGAGAGAACAATGATTATTCAAGAATCAGGAGAAATGTATCTTGAGACAATTTTTGTTCTTTCTCAGAAATCACAATATGTGCGTTCTATTGACATTGCCGATCATATGAATTACTCCAAGCCGAGCGTCAGTCGTGCCGTAAATAACCTAAAGAACGAGGGGTATATTTCAATTGATGACAACGGATACATCTCACTTAACGATACCGGTTTGGCAATAGCAACAAAAATATATGAACGTCATACTTTCCTTACGGATGTACTGATATCACTCGGTGTAGATAATAAAACAGCTTCACAGGATGCATGTAAGATTGAACATGATATCAGCGATACTTCTTTCGAAGCAATAAAGAAAGCCTTCAGCAAAAACTGATTAACCGATTGTCATATTTCCGTTTCCTTGAATATCAATCTTCGGTCCGCCCGTATACATTTCCTTAGAATCAATTAACGTAAATAATACATCTTTGGCTCTGGCAAGCATTTCTCGCGCCGAATAATACGGTTGTTGAACAAATATGTGTTTGTCTGCAACATATCCGTAAGCATCGATGTCAGTTCCCCTGGCGTCAAACACGGCCCGATAAAGATGATATTTTTGAGTTACTATCACTACTCTCTCGCAACCGAATATTACCTTGGCTCTCTTCATACTCTCATACGTAGAAAAACCCGCGTGATCCATAAAAATATCTTCTTCAGGCACACCATGCTCAATCGCATAATTACGCATTACATTTACTTCATCATAATTGCTTGTTCCGTGATCTCCGCTCATAAGGATTTTAGGTGCAATACCGTCAAAATACAGTTTTACTGCAGCTTCAAGTCTGTCCTCCAGCATAGGAGACGGCACATCATTATAAACTCCGCATCCAAGCACAAGAATACAATCATATGAATCATTCAAGGTTACTTCATTTAATTTGTCGTCACTTAAAATATACTTATTTCCGTATATCACAACAACCAGATTAACTGTTATCAAAGATGTAACAGCCAATAAAATCAATGCAACAATTATTTTAATTATTTTCTTCATTCGTTACATTCGCTCCGTCTTGTTTTGCTTTAAGTTCGGAACGAATTGCCTCCATGTTTTTCATAAGTGTTACTACGGTTATTAAAGACACAATAAAAACAAAAGATACAGAAATGCCTGACAAAATTATAAAAATCAATTGTATTTCTTTATTAACCAATGCAATTATCCATACTAATAAAACAGCAGATAAATACACTGAAGCCAAAGCTATATAATACTTGCGCCAACGCTTATTCTTTCCTTCAAGCTTTATACCGCATATCATATAAACCAAAGCTGCTGCTGCAACAAGTAAAAAAACGGAAGCTGCAATTATAGCTGTCATATTCTGATACCCCTGGAAAGAAAATCTTCTTCAATGAGTTCCTGAACCCTTGTTTCCAGTTCATCAAGAGTACCTGAATTATCAATCTCACTGTTTCCTATTGCAAGATACTCATCATCAGTCATCTGTACAGAAATTCTTCTTCTGGCATCATCCTCGGTCATGCCTCTCTTTAACAATCTCTGAATTCTCACTTCTTCATCGCAGGTAACAACCCAAATTCTGTTACACGCAGATACAAACCCGTTCTTAACAGGAATAGGAACATCCAGAACAATCGCTTTAGTACCCTTATTGCGTTCTTCATCAATAACCTTATTCATATATTCAAACACATATCTGTGAATAATTGACGACAATAAATCAAGCTTAGTATTATCATTAAATACCACTGAGGCCATGTATTTACGATTAAGTGCATTGTCAGAACCGATTGCCTTATTGCCGAAAGCTTCTCTTATGCTGTCGATTGCAAGACCGTCAGCTTCCGTAACCTTTCTTGATATCTCATCAGCATCAAGAACAAGCACGCCTCTCTCCCTTAATATTGAGCTTACAGTACTCTTTCCGGAACCTATACCTCCGGTCACACCTAAAATAAACATTCAATACTCCTTACTTGGCCTCAAGCCAATTCTTTCCTATTCCGACATCAGCGCGAAGAGGGATGTTCAACTTAACAACATTTTCCATTACATCTTTTACAAGTGCTGCCACTTCATCAGCATCGCCCTCACTGCACTCGACAATTATCTCATCATGAACCTGCATAACAAACTTCGCATCCGGATATTTCTCACCTAATGCCTTCTCAACAGCAATCATGGCAAGCTTAATTATATCTGCCGCACTTCCCTGTATCGGAGTATTCATCGCCGCACGATAACCAAATTCTCTTACCGCATGGTTTGTACTTTTGAATTCATTTATGTATCTTCGTCTTCCGAACATAGTATCTACATAACCGTTTGCCTCACCGTCACTCTTAAGCTGTTCCAAATATGAAGTAACACCGCTGAACTTTTTATGATATTCATCTATAAGCTTTTTGGCATCGCTAAAAGACACACCCAGATCATTTGACAGACCATACGGTGTAATGCCGTAAATGATACTGAAATTAACTGTCTTGGCACTTGAACGCATTTTTGAAGAAATAAATTCTTCAGGCAAATCGTAAAGCTTCATTGCCGTACTCATATGAATATCCAGGTCGTTATTAAAACTCTCACACATATCCTTATCACCGGACAAATGAGCCAGAAGACGAAGTTCAATCTGCGAATAATCCGCATCCACCAATACTCGTCCCTCAGGAGCAATAAAAGCTTCTCTTATTCTTCCGCCGTCATCCGTCTTAACCGGAATATTCTGCAAATTCGGTTCCAGCGACGAGAGACGTCCCGTATTTGTCATAACCTGCGTAAACGTGGTACGAATTCTGTCATCATCGTCAATATACGGCTTTAATCCTACCGCATATGTCGAATCAAGTTTTGTCAACTTGCGATAAAGAATAATATCTTCAACAACAGGAGAATACTGCTTTAATCTGTTTAACTCTTCCACAGAAGTTGAATATGAACCTGTCTTACTCTTCTTCCCTGTCGGAAGCTCTAATTTCTCGAAAAGAATGGCTGAAAGCTGTTTAGGTGAAGAAATATTGAACTCTTCACCGACCTGACAATAAATCTCTTTCTCTACTTCAGCTATTCTGTTTGCAAGTTCTTCATGAAAATCGGAAAGCATACTTCTCGATACATACATACCGTTACGTTCTATACAATCCAATGTACCGATAAGCGGAAGCTCTATACCGTATACAAGTTCTTCGATTTTTTGTTGTTCTATCTCATCGGCCTGATATCTTGCAGTCATAATATTCAAATACAAATCCTGAGCTGCTCTGATATCCTCATCATTATCATCGGTTAAGGAAGCAGCATCAAGCATATCAAGAAGATTCAACTGAACAGGTTCTTCTATACCGTATGGATATGTAATACCTGTTGTGCGTTCAAATACATCTGAAAATCCGATTTTCGAGCCTTCGATATAATTTAAAATATAAGCGCAAATCTTAGTATCAAACAAAATGTACTCGCTGCCTATAGGCGACGCAAGAACCTTACTGCTCTCCTTATAATCACAGCAGGCAACAATGCGCTTTCCTTCTTTGAATTTTAATTCTGACAAAAGAGCAGGCAATTCTGAAGCAGTAACTGTCCAGAATTTATATTCTCCTGCAATTCCTACAATAACCTTATTATTTTTACAAAAACCTATGCCGACATTAGGTAAATTATCAGCCTTGTTAAGATAATCATTTATTACGGAAGCAATAACTTCAATGCTCTGATTTGAAGTAATTCCTTCTCCTACCGTTTTCTTATCCAGCTTAATAAATTCAGCTACACTGCTTTTTATTGACGCACGCAACTCGCTGTCATCACTTATTTTAACCTCTACAGTAGGTTTTAAAGTCTCCAGCTTGAGTTTCTTGGCAAGAGATTTAAGCTGATAACTCATAAGCTTGTCAAATAAAAGCTGCTTATCCGGGATATCAGGAATTAGAGTAGCCTCAACGTCCCACGGAACAGGAACAAATCTGTCAATTGTACAGAGTTTAAGATTAAGTTCAAGCTTCTCCTCACTGCCTGTCAAATTCTTCTGCTGAGCAGGTTTCAATTCATCTATATGAGCTAAAACTCCTTCAATATCCTGATATTTAGCTATAAGATCAAATGCAGTTTTAGGACCGATTTTATCTATACCGATAATATTGTCCGAATTATCGCCCATAAGGGCTTTAACATATATAAATCTTTCAGGCGGGACACCATTCTCAGCTTCAAACCGTTCCCTGTCGTAGAGAATACGAGGAGGCATATCCTTCTTAGAACAAGGCATAATTACTTTAGTTTTATCCGAGATAAGCTGGTAGTCATCATGATCACCGCTGTAGATAAAAACCTGCATTCCGTTTTCCTCGCCCAATCTTGACAGCGTTCCTATTAAATCATCCGCCTCATAGGTCTCCAGTTCCATTCGCTTGATTCCCATTAAGTCAAGAATTTCCTTAACTATAGGAAGTTGGCAAGCCAAATCCGGATCCATAGGTTTACGTGTAGCTTTATAATCCTTTGAAAGCTTATGTCTGAACGTAGGGGCCTTCAAATCGAATAATACACACATATCCGAAGGATTATAT
>JAZLGO010000104.1:0-5796 GCA_045616305.1 Saccharofermentans sp.
GGCAGCGACGTTTTAGGGTGAATTTGGCGACGCCGAGCTGCCAAGCTGCCGAGCTGCCGAGCTGCCGAGACGCCGAGAGCTGCCGAGAGGCGCCGCGTCGCATAGAAGCCCAGACATCCCGGACGTTCAGTCATCCAACACAGCACCGGGAAATCTATTTACTTGCATTTTCGAGAAGAGGAAGGATTAATTTATGTCTCTTCGTAAAGATATCCTATAAGCAATTCTCTCAAGGCAATCATGTCAGGGTAAAATTCATCGTGGAGCTCACCTGCTTTTGAATTGCCGGGCACAGTTTTTATGCTGTTAATGCTGTAATCGGCAAACAGGGCCATTGTCTCGGCATCCATATCGGAGCACAATTCACTTCCTGCAGCAGTATAAAGGTCGGCAATCGAACAGTCGCTGTGTTTTATTACACCGATTAATTCCTTAATAAACCAAGCCTGCCTTGACATTCGATCATTATTGCTTCCTACCGTATCCGTATCTCTGTATCTTACAAAGGTATCAACCTCTGCTGAATTCATCTTAATCGTAGCACCTTCTGTATATGCCGGATCAATATATGTGTAATCCTGATCGAAAGTTAGCTCTATACCGCCCATGACATCTACAATATCTGCAAGTCCCTTGGTCGTCAAAGAGCAATAAGAATCTATCTCTGTGCCAAAGAGAAGTTGTGATACGGTATCACGCGTAAGAAGCGAACCTCTCTTGGCAGAATCACTGAATGAATACTGAAGGCAAAGCTGCATATCGCCGGAGTACAGATAATCTCTGTCAAAATTATAAACATCCACTTCTGTTATTGTATCTCTGGATATCTCCAGAATATCTATATTTTTACTGTTTTCGTCAGCAAACATAAGCATAATCGTATCGGCACATCCGCCGCCGCCCGCTACATCCTTTAAATCTGAATCGGCTTCACGGTCGATACCGAGAAACAGGATTGTATTAACATCGGATTTTCGGGAATAGGTTTTACCGTTATAAATTACAGTCGAAGACCAATCCTCCGCGCTCTCCTCAGGGTACGTGTACTCAGTTAACGAAGTATAAGCTGACGGCTGTGGCTCAGTCACATTATCAGTCACATTATCAGTCACATTCTTGGGAGAGAAAAATCTCACAGCGGCAACCGCTCCGCCCGCTAACGAAGCCAATATTAAAGCAGATACAATTATCACGTTACGTTTAATTCTCGACATTTGTTAATACCGCCACCACAAGAAATCTCTGCGAAGTATTTGAATTACAGGTACTCAAAGTCAGCAGAAAATCGTCTGTACCGACTTCTGTATCATCAAGGATGAAACTGTTCATATCACCTGTATCATCAAGCGAATCAAGAAAACCCTGTCTTCCATCCTCAGTATCAAAATTGAATGCGGAAGGAATCAAGACATCACTGTAGGTAACTGCAGCGAAAACCTTATAGTAAAATGTAGCATAAGGCGTATAGACAATGATATCACGATGTGCCTGAAGATAGTCGTAATCACGATAATATTTAAGCGTTCCGAACATCCCCAAGCTTTGCAAATTGTGCCCGTATATTATCGTATTAAAGCCGCTCATATCTCTGAGATTATCAGGTGCCGTAAAAAGGCTGCCGTCATTACTGTACTCACAATCAAGGCCGCGTCTTAAATAATATTCGAACTCGGTCGGATGCTGCAAAACCGGATAAGAGATATCTGTATCTTCTATCTCAAGCCAGGAGTATATATCTGAATTTACCGATTGAAGTTCAACAAAATCAATAGGCGATTCGAAAGGCTCGGCTGTACTGTTCTCAACAATCGAAGTCAGATTTGTTTCCTCCGATAAATCGGTATGAAGTGTCTCAGATAAAGAAGATGATGATGCATCTTTTGTTTCTGATGTTTGGGCTGTAACATCCTCACGCAATTTTTGATATTGATTTTTATTAAGAATCTCGACGGTGATCTCATATGAAGCAAAAGCCACCGCCGCTAAAGCTATGACAAGACAAACAGTAAAAAGAATTCTGCGTTTACCTGACATAATATTCAGCCTTTACTGCTTTTTACTTTACTTAAAGAAGGTACTACAGGTACAACTGCTATGACATTTAAGCCGAGATACTTATTTACATCCTCTTCGGTCTTAATCGTGTCATCCGTAATATAGATAATCGTCATTATACCGACTGCAAGAAAAACAAGAAGTAAAGCACCGATACAACCGTTCTTTACGGCTGAAGGACCGATAGGTGAATTAGGAACAACAGCACGGGATACTATTGACGGAGGATCGGTATCCATTATGGATGCAACTCTTAATCTAAGCTGATTCGAAAGTGAATTCGAGAGATTCGCAGCCATTACAGGATCTGCATCAACTACAATAATCTTCAATATTCGTGAATTAGCAGGCGACTCAACTGTAATTCTTCCTGCCAAATCCTCATATGTACACGTTACACCGAGTTCTTCACGCACTGCATCAACAACCTCTCTCGTCTTTGCAATTGTCTGGAAATCTACAGAAAGTGCAGAACCGATTTGTAAATCTGCAAGCGAAGTAACACTCGTCGTCTTCGTATATATATATATCATTGACGAAGCCTGATACTTGTCAGGCATAAAAAGCTTAGTATAACTGAAGCCTGCCGCAGCTCCTACTATGGCACAAATAATAACAATCCATATTTTACTGAGAATTACCTTAGCGAGTTCTAATAAATCGATGGTAACTTCATCCTCAGATGCTTGAGTTCTCATGTTATTTACTAAAGCGCTGCTGTCACCCTTAAATTCATTCATAACTTAATGCCACCTTGCTATATCTGTATTTGTCAGCTTTCTATCTTAATTTTGTCTGTTGCCCGTCGCCGATTTGCCGCCACATCCGCCGCCGGCTTATCGCCTTCAGTCACGCCCGCCGGCCTGTTCATCGTCCGCATCGTTCAATCCGTCAGCTCTGTCTCAACTTAGCATATCCCAATAGAATATTACCAATCATATCCATCTTCCTAAGTTGATCGGCACCGCATTTATCAGCTATACAGCACCTTCCCGCTGTCAGATTCGGTCTCCTGTTGTTCACATTATGTGCATCTGTTCCCAAAACAAATACACTGTCATCCAACGTCTTTAAAATCGTCCCGCGACTGAAGTAATGAGTTAAGCTCTCACAGTTTACCTGAAAGAAAACCTTCTTCATAACCAAAAGACGCTTCATGGGTTCTTTATTGCGCTGATATGAGAAATATCTCTCGATATGTGCAATCATCGGCAAGAACCCGCGATCGACAATTGCTTCTATCACATCAATAACTCTGTCAGTCCACTGCATAAAAGGCATCTCAATCAGTATAACCTTTGTTCCGTTAACAGCAAATCTGTCGAGCATATCAGAACTGCTTATGTTTTTAAAGTAAGCCACCTCTGCACCGACTCTGAGTTTTACTCCCTGTTTCTGCGCAAAGGGTTGAAGTCTTCTTACTGCTTCATCACGTCTCATAAAAAAATCACCGACTTCCATCCGAGAAGCATAAAAATGAGGTGTCAAGACCTGAACATTTACTCCCTGTTCAGAGGACATTCGAAGCATTGCTTCCGACATCTCAATACTGCTGCTTCCGTCATCGATTCCGGGTAAAATATGAGAATGAAAATCAATAACAAACACTTAACCGGCCCCTAATTAATTATAGTCTATATGATAACATTTTTATCTGCATTTATAAATAATTCTTTATGTAAACAATTTTTAACGTTATTGCTTTCTCTGTTCTGATTCTCAGAATCGCCGAAATAAAAAGTTTTTTTCATTTGAAAACTTTGCTATAATCGAACAGAAATAAAGAATAGGAGAATCGGATATGAGTTCAAGCGGATTTAACAGATTATTTGGAATTATTTTCGGCGGAGTCGGCGCTTTCGTAATGATATTCGGAATAATTCTCGGAATAGCTTTGGAAGAGACAATGTTTTTGGCAATTATGTTGCCTATCGGTTTTATATTTTTTGCTGTAGGTTTGGGATTTGTTTTATCCAATATTTTCGCAAAGAAAAATACAAATTCAATAATGGACAAGGGAACCAAGTATGTAGGAAAAATATATTCCTATACCGATGACACCACTGTTTTAGTAAACGGCAGTTATCGCGTAAATATAAAGGTTCGCTATTTTGATAAACAGGGCGTTGAACGTGAAGCGGTAATCCCGACAAAGTTTCTCCGCGGAAGTTCCGATTTTCCTATCGGTGCCACAATCGACATCTACGAATTAAACGGAAAATATACATGGGATAAAAAGTCGGTTCGTTATGAATCTATACCTCGTGAAGAGGAACTCATGGATGATAAACCAATAAATTCTACTGCTGTTTCTTTATCGGCGGTAAGATGCCAGAGCTGCGGTGCCAGCTTTACAGGCGCGAAAGGCTATGCTTCAAGATGTCCGTATTGCGGCGCCGCTGTTAATGTAGAGTAAATAAATGCGAGGCACATTATGGAATCAACATTAAAGAGAACTTGGACAGAAATTGATTTGGATGCTTTGATAAGAAATTACCAAAAGCTTCGTAATAAAACAGGTGCCGGAGTTAAGTTTCTCGGTGTAGTAAAAGCTGATGCTTACGGACACGGTGCCATTATGGTTGCGAAGGCACTTGAAGAAGCAGGTGCTGATTATCTTGCGGTAAGCAGTATCGACGAGGCCATGGAGCTTCGCCTTAACGGGATAAAAATGCCTGTTCTGATTTTAGGCCACACCCCGAGAGAACAGGTTGAGAGACTTATTGAATACGATATAACTCAGGCAGTCACCTGCAAGGCTAAGGCTGTTGAATATTCCGAGGAAGCGCAGAGACTCGGTAAAACCTTAAGAATTCACATTAAGGTTGACACAGGTATGTCGAGATTGGGATATCTGTGCGACGGTGATTATTTTAATACAGGAATCGACGGCATCTCTGAGGCAGTAAACATGCCGGGCCTCGACGCAGAGGGCATTTTCACACATTTTGCTGTATCCGATGAGCCGGGCGAGGAATGCCGCGAGTACACAGAACACCAGTTCAGTTTATTCAAAAGCGTAATCGAAAATGTTGAGCAGAAAACCGGAAAACGCTTCAAATTGAGACACTGCGCCAATACCGGCGCCGTAGCCCGCTATCCTGAGACATACCTCGATATGGTCCGTCCGGGTCTTCTTCTGTACGGTTACGGTGAATTTGCCGCAGAACTCGGTCTCGAACCGGTCATGACTCTCAAAACAAATATAAGCACAATTAAAATATACCCTGCCGGCACGGCTATCAGCTACGGCGGCATCTATAAAACCGAGAAAATAACAAGAGTCGGCGTCCTCCCTTACGGCTACGCTGACGGTTTCTTCCGTGCATTATCAAACAAGTGCACACTTATGACTTCGATGGGTCCTTCAAGACAAATCGGAAAAATCTGCATGGACATGTGCATGATTGACATATCTGATATGCCAGAGGTAGTCGTAGGATCTGAGATTGAAATCTTTGGAAAGAATAATCCGATTGAAGATTTGGCTTCAATTGCAGGCACAATTCCTTACGAACTGACCTGTGCAGTCAGCAAGCGCGTTCCGAGAGATTACATAAAAAACGGCGAAATCATCTGCAAAGAACTCATGCTCAGAATGTAAGATGTTTGGGCGGGCGCGGCGGTGAGGTGCCGGCGCGGCGGTGCGGCGGCTGACTGTGCGGCGGTGAGACGAGGCGGCGGGCGGGAGCTGCGGTGGCGAGGCTGCGGCGCGGCGGCTGACTGTGCGGCGACGCGGTG
>JAZLGO010000105.1:0-22318 GCA_045616305.1 Saccharofermentans sp.
TGGCAAGTAATCTTTATCTGTGTATTATTGAAGTCTAGGAGCATATTCTATATCCTTTTGAGTTTTTATTTTTGCAACTAAACCTTAGGATATATATGCTCCTTTTTCAATTACTTATTCCCACAAATTCTTAGAAGAACCGAAAAAAGACCGTTTTTGGTGAGATTCTGTCGGCCGTCCTCGCCACATCGCCCGCGCCGACTTCCGCAAACCAAATCTCACTAAAATCGAGGAAAAATCTCACCCTTGGGTGAGAAAAAGGGCCGTTTTTGGTGAGATTCTGTCGGCCGTCCACCGATCACACGCGCCGCCTCCTGCAAGTAAAATCTCACCAAAATCGAGGAAAAATCTCACCCTTGGGTGAGAAAAAGGGCTGTTTTTGGTGAGATTCTGTCGGCCGTCCACCACCAATCACACGCGCCGCCTCCTGCAAGTAAAATCTCACTAAAATCGCGGAAAAATCTCACCCTTGGGTGAGAAAAAAGGCCGTTTTTGGTGAGATTCTGTCGGCCGTCCACCGCCGATCACACGCGCCGCTGCCAGTGACAAGAAGCACAAGAGTTACACATTTTCGGGAAATAGCATGCTTCTCCATTCTGCTTTTGTAATCATATAAACTTTGGTGAACTCATTATCATCATCTGCATACTCATCTACCTGGCGGCAGCCCCAGGAGACTGCGGTCATGGCGGATGGTATATTTGTATATTTCATATAAGAGTAAATCTGATTAAACGGTGTATGCTCAAAAGCCCAATCTCTGACAGCTTCAGCAGATTCCTTGGCATAGCCCTGACGTTGCTTGTCCGCACGAATGTGATATCCGATTTCCGGTTTAATCACACCGCCGATATTCTGCATGGTTAAGCCGCAGTCGCCTATCATCTCGCCGGTGGTTTTAAGGCACACAGCCCACAAGCCGAAGCCGAAAATCTGATACCGTTCCTTGTTACGTTCTATCCAGCCTCGCACTCTTGCCTCATCAAAGGTATATGGATAGTGCTTCATAATATCGGAATCGGCAAGGACTCTGTACAATGCATCAAAATCGTTGTCATTCATCTCACGAAGAATAAGACGTTCAGTCTCTATTACCACTATTTATCACCTCTCACTCCAGTCTTCAGCTCTCACTCCAGTCTTCAGCTACAAAGAGTATAACAGTACTGATTCAAATTCAACACATTTCTCACTATATTTTCACATAAAAGACAGATGTGCAGATGCTATTTTATGTTCGAACGAAGAGTTCACAGAAAAGCTTGCCGCGGTCTGATAATCAGAAAGCCCCCCGCAAATACATATTTATAAAAATCCCTTATGTCAATCGATTACTGCCGACAGCACGCTTTTCTGATTTATTTGATTTATTTATCAGAACGGAGACGTTTGCAATGGAACAATATAACAACGGTAATACAATGGGACTTCTTATTGCTTATTGCGGAATAGAAGGCTCGTTTGCAAGTCTTGCTGCAGCAAGGATTCTTCCGGGTGCCAGAAGAATCGGATACCCCACTTTCGAGGAAGCATATAATGCCGTAAAAAACGGAGAATGCGACGCTGCCCTTCTCCCCTTGGAAAACAGTTATGCAGGCGAGATTGGAAATGTAATAGATTTGATGTTTACAGGTAAACTTTGCGCGGCGGGTGTTTTTAAGTCGGAGATAAATCAGTGTCTTCTCGGTGTGCCGGGCAGTACACGTCAATCAATAAAACGTGTGCTCAGCCATCCGCAGGCCATTGAGCAATGTGCAAAATATCTGAAGAAGAACAAAATTGAAGCTGTGCCATACTCAAATACTGCAACAGCTGCAAAGAAAATAGCGCAACAGAATTCATCTGCATTCGGGGCTATAGCAAGTGCAGAGACAGCCAAGCTTTACGGTCTGGATATACTTGATGCTGATATTAACGACTGCGATGACAATATAACAAAATTCGTACTTCTGACCAAGGGAGACGGCGTTTGTTGTAATTATGAATCTAAAAAGACGGATATAAACATAATCATGTTCACGGTTAACAATACTCCGGGAAGTCTCGCGCAGGTATTATTTATTCCCGGAATCTACGACTACAACATACGAGTAATTCGAAGTCGTTCCTGTCTCAAATTTAAAAACCGCCCCAATATAGGTCAAGATTGGGAATACTATTTCTATGCAGAGATAGAAGGCAATTTATTCTCTGATGACGGCAGAGAAATGCTTAAGACCATGACAAAAACATGCCGCACCTTTAAGGTTGTCGGCAGATACTGAATTAAGGAGATAAACAATATGAAAGCAAAATATCTTCGCAAGCTTATATTTCCGCTCGAGGTTAAAGAACTGTTGCCTCTTTCAGATAAATATCGCAGTATTGTTGATAAAAAGACAAAAGAAATAGAAGTTATTCTCTCTTCCGAAAAGGGTAACTGTTCGGTTGCAGACTGTTCATCAAGTAACGACAAATCACGCAAATTACTGATAATCGGTCCCTGCTCTGCTGACAATGAAGAAAGTGTCATTGAATATTTAAACAGACTGCGTCCCATTCAGGAGCAAGTCAAAGATAAACTTGTAATTGTACCGCGCCTGTATACAAATAAACCGAGAACTACAGGCGACGGCTACAAGGGAATGCTTCATCAACCGAATCCTTCTGCCGAGACAGACTTTTATAACGGAATTATTGCCACACGACGTCTGCATATCAGGGCAATTACCGAGACAGGTTTTGCATGTGCCGACGAGATGCTCTATCCTGACAATTATGAGTATCTCGACGATCTCATAGCATATGTAGCTGTAGGTGCCAGAAGCGTAGAGAACCAACAACACCGTCTGACGGCAAGCGCCTTGAATGCGCCTGTAGGAATGAAGAATCCGACAAGCGGTGACTTCAGTGTTATGTTAAATGCCATTCATGCTGCGCAAAATCCGCACACATTCATGTATCGCGGCTGGGAGATAAAATCTTCAGGTAATAAATTTGCTCACGCAATTCTGCGCGGCTACACAAATAAACACGGAGAACCACAGCCCAACTATCATTATGAAGATTTACTCAGACTTGCCGATATGTATATAAACAATAATAACTGCCTTAACCCGGCAGCAATAATTGATGTTAATCATGCTAATTCCGGAAAAAAGCCATTCGAACAACCACATATAGTAATGGATGTTATTAACTCAATGAAATACAATCCCACAATCAAAAATCTTGTAAAGGGCTTTATGGTTGAAAGCTATCTCGTTGACGGATGTCAGTCCGTGGGCGGCGGCACCTACGGTCAATCAATTACAGACCCTTGTCTCGGTTGGGATAGAACCGAGAAACTGATATCTGATATTGCCGATAACATATAGTGAAGGAGTTACCGGCAGGAATTTTGAGATATTGCCTTATTTAGTCGGAGCAAACAGCGAAACAGAATCAACAATTTCAAAATTCTCTATCTCCGATTCCAACTCACCTTTTCCAAAGATATCATCACTCGAATAACCTTCACCTGTTTTACTCAGAATAACCGGATTGCCGGCCTCATCCGAAGGTTCATTAAAACCGCATCGTATATTTTTCAAATTTTGAAGACCGCATTCAGCATAATTTCGGTATTCAGCCTTAGAATCACCAAGATTATTTGATGAATTCAGTGCTGAAGCCATAATGTCAAGTAATACACCGGCTCCAAGAGTTAAGAGTGCCTCGATCCTTATATCTCTTATGCCCAAAAGTCTAAAACATCCCAATATCATCAATCTAATCTTACTAAATTGTAAGATTGTCGTAAGGTAATTCAATTTCTATTTTTCTGCTTTTTCGATAAGATTTGTGAGTATTAAGCAAATTGCATCAAGGAGAAAACAAATGAGCAAAAAAAAGAAAATCATAATATTAACAGCGCTTATATTGGCAGTAGCAGTGTTGGTCGTTTCCCTTTTCGAAAAGGCGCCTGCAAAAATTAACGATTTTGCAACCTACACTACCGACACAGACGGTATAGAAATTCCGGATAATGTAAGAATTGTGGCTCTCGGCGAAGCTACACACGGTAATGTTGAATTTCAGGAGCTGAAGCTTTCTGTATTCAAGCATCTTGTAGAGACCACCGACACCAGAGCTTTTGTTTTGGAAGGTGACTTCGGCGGTTGTGCCCTAATTAATAATTACATTCAAGGCGGAGACGGTGACATTCATGAGATTACTTCTCAGCTCGGATACAAAATCTACAGAACCGACACCATGAAGGCACTTATTGAGTGGATGCGTGAATATAATGAGACTGCTTCCGATAAGGATCGTGTCAGATTGTACGGAGTTGATATGCAGTACGATTTACGCTGTCTTAAGCTTCTGAGTAACTTTTATTCAAAAATCGATTCAGCAAAAGCAGTTCAATTTGAATCTGAATATAAGGAAATTTTCGGAGAAGAAGAAGACAACTACAATCCTGATAATTATGACGACATTATCAGTTGGATTAATTCATGGGCAAGTGATATAGAAAGCAACAGCGAAGCATATAAGGAACTCACATCTGATTATGAAGTATCTTATGCTTCAAGAGCATTCACGAACTTAATCTACTATATGGATTATCGCGAAAAAGAAAACTTTGGCTCGAAATACCGTGACAACTGCATGTTTGAGAACACAAACTGGATTCTCAACGAAGAAAATCTGCTCGGTCACAGCTGCATCATGCTCTCAGGACATAACGGTCACCTTACCAAAAATCTTTCAACAAATTATACTTTTCTCGGAAATCAATTACACGAGAAATACGGTGATGGATATTTTGTAATAGGAACTGACTACTACTATACAAATTGCAACATGCCGAGCAACGGCGAGAGAATTAATGTAAGATTCTGCTCAAAGGATCCTTTGGCTTATCAGCTTCACTATACAAATGAAGACATGGCCTACTTAGATTTTACAAAGGCACATGAGTCAGAAGAACTTACCAAGATAATATCAACGAAAATGTCCACAGGAAGTCTGAGCGAACAGTATTCGGCAATCATGAAAATCAATCCTCTTTCATGCCATATATACTGTGCTCCTGAAGACATGTTTGATGCAATGATATTCGTATACGAAGCTAATCCGATAGTAGTATGGGACAAGTAAGATACATAAAATTGCGTTATTAGCAGAAAAGCTTCGCGTGCCGAGATATCTGCGAGGTGTAAAGGTCACGCGACGCGAACACATCGCGTTCGCGTCGCCAAAACAGGCGTTTTTTGTCGCCAACAGCGACGTTTTAGGGTGATTTTGGCGACACCTGACCGCCGCGTCGCTAAAATACGTGTTTTTTGTCGCCAACAGCGACGTTTTAAGGCATTTTTGGCGACACCTGACCGCCGCGTCGCTAAAATACGTGATTTTTGTCGCCGGCAGCGACGTTTTAGGGTGATTTTGGCGACGCCTGACCGCCGCGTCGCTAAAATACGTGTTTTTTGTCGCCAACAGCGACGTTTTAAGGCATTTTTGGCGACGCCTGACCGCCGCGTCGCCAAAACAAGCGTTTTTTGTCGCCAACAGCGACATTTTAAGGCATTTTTGGCGACGTCGACCGCATCACCCGATCACTCCCCACAAAGCGGTCTTCCCACCATACGTTCTCTCACTCAATCGTCTCTCCCAATCGTCTCCACCATACGTTCTCTCACTCAATCGTCTCTCCCAATCGTCTCTCCCATACGTTCTACACCATACGTTCTCCTCCCAAACGTTTTCCACATATCCCCCCTAAAAAACAAAAAACACATTAGAAAAACTGCCCCAAAGCCTTAATGGCCTTGGGGCAGCTTTCAAAGTTTCCAATAAAATTAATCGTTATTATCTTTTAATTTATTGTGTTTCTTCTTGTCTTCAAGCACGAATGCCGTAATTACACAAGAAGCGATGATGAGACAACCTGCTGCAACCTTAACTGCATTGTTTGTACTCTCACCTGTTCTGGTTGCTATCGGTACCAATACCCACTTACCGTAGAGAACAGTATCCTCAAAAATCTGTGTGCCTTCTACAAACTTCTGAGTACAAGCTGCATCTGTATACCAACCGTCGAAAGTATAAGTTTCAGTCTTTCCTTCCGGTGAAGTTGTTGTATAAGTAGCGCCTGCTGTAAGTCTCTCACCTGCAGGAACGCTGACACCGTCAGGTGCCTTTCCTACGAAAGTATAAGTTACAACCGGATTATAAGACCAACCTGCATATATCTCTATTCCGCTTTCGTCAGCTACCGTCGGAACATATGGTATTGTGCATTCAGGATCAGAGAACCAACCGGTAAATGTATAATCATCACCGTTATATGTAGGATCCTTCGGAACCGGTATTACTTCACCGACAGTAATAATAAAGTCATCCGGATAAGATACAGCCGTCGGATTAGGAGCCGAGCCCAAACCAGGAAGATGTTCTACTGCTCCCTCCTTCTTAACCCAATTACCGTAAAGAATTGTATCCTTATCAATAGGTGTACCAGGTACAAATTTCTGTGTACATCCAGGATCTGTATACCAACCGTCAAATTCATAGATTTCAGGAACATCTACAGAAGAAGGCGTATATTTTGTACCGACACCTACGTGTTCACTGTTCGGAACAGTCTTTCCGCCGGGAACGTCACCTACAAACACATAACTTACTACCGGATTCTCTGTCCAGTTACCGTAAAGGACTGTATCCTTATCAATCTCAGTTCCGTCTGTATACTTCTGTGTACATTCAGGATCAAGATACCAGCCGTCGAAAACATAATCCTTAATCGACTTGGTTGTCTTGTCAGAATCATAAGGTGTACCAGGGGTTACAACATCACTTTCAGGCACTTTCTGTCCCTTAGGAACATCACCTACGAATGTGTAAGAAACTTCAGGATTCTTGTTCCATTTACCGTAGAGAACTGTATCCTCATCAATCTCAGTTCCGTCTGTGTACTTCTGTGTGCACTCAGGATCAAGATACCAACCGTCGAAAGTATAATCATCCGTCGATTTAGTTGTCTTATCAGCATTGTAAGGACTGCCGGCTTTAACAACGGCACTGTCAGGAACCTTCTGTCCCTCAGGTACAACACCTACAAAGGTATAACTTACTTCAGGATTCTTTGTCCAGTTTCCGTAAAGAACGGTATCGCTGTTAATCGGAGTACCGTCTACGTACTTCTGTGTGCACTCAGGATCAAGATACCAACCGTCGAAAGTATACTCCTGAGTTGATTTGGTTGTTGAATCAGCATTATATTCAGTTCCCGGAGCTACTCGTTCTGAAGCCGGAACCGTCTGTCCCTTAGGAACATCGCCGACAAATTTGTAGCTTACTTCCGGATGAACAGTCCAATTACCATAGAGGATTGTATCCTTGGTAATCTGAGTACCGTCTACGTACTTCTGTGTACATTCAGGATCAAGATACCAACCGTCGAAATCATAATCCGTAATCGAACCGGTTGTCTTATCTGCATCATATGGTGAACCAAGCGGTACATATTCGCTGCCCGGAACCGTCTGACCCTTAGGAACATCACCGACAAAGTTATAGCTTACTTCAGGCTTATCAGTCCACTTACCGTAAAGAATAGTATCCTTGGTAATCTGAGTACCGTCAACATACTTCTGTGTACATTCTTCATCGATAAACCATCCCTCGAAAGTACAATCATCTATAGATTTCGTCTTAGAATCAGCAACATAAGCGGTACCCGGAACAAGAAGCGCACCATCCGGCACTGTTGCGGTTGTAGGGGTATCACCTACAAACTTATAGCTCACTTCTACCTTCTTAGTCCACTTACCGTAAAGAACCTTACCGCCGCCCGGGGCAGTAGTATCATCAATAACTGTTCCGTCAACATACGGAGTAGTACATTCTTCATCAGTAAACCAACCGGCAAAAACGTAATCGTTATGGCTTGGCTTATCAGCTGAATTATACTTTGTACCCCAGTCAACAGTATCACTGTTCGGTACACTAATACCACCCGGAATATCTGTTCCGACAAACTCATATTTAATCACATATGTCTTTAAGGTATTAGTAACCTTAGCAGCTACATTACCGTTTACATCACCGGAATAGTCAATATCAGAAGAATATCCGTCTACTGCTATTTCCTTTACAGTATAAACATATCTTACTTTGTTAATATCATAAACCGGTAACTCAACCCATTTATAGGTCCATCCGTTTGAATCAGAGAGTGTTATCGGTGAACCGTATTCAACACCGTTCTGAAGGAGCTGAACGGATACTTCCTTATGAGTTGTTCCCGCATCAGACCAAACCTTGTTTACCTCAAATACTCTGACATCTGTCAGCGCTGATGCACGCGGCATCTCACCCGGCTTATAAACCGTCTCTCCTACGGTTGTTATCTTTGCTTCATTAGCAATCTGAACATTAGTTAATGCAGAATCAGCAATAACCTTAATAGTAAGTTTTGCTGTATCACCTGCAGCAAGCTTTTCTACTGTCCAAGTAATATCTCTGTCATTATTTGAAGGTACCGCAGTATCGTTTGAAGTTTCTGCCGTACCGGGTGTGCAGACCAATCCATCCGGTGTAACTAATGACACACCTTCCGGCAAAGTATCTGTCACTACAATATTGGTTGCAACCTCGCCAACATTCGTACGAGTATTTTTAACGGTCAAAGAATACTCAAACTCTTCACCAGGAACTGCAACAGAATCTGCCGTTTTTGTGAATTCTATATCATCCTTGGTGATAATATAAGTATTCGTAATATTTGTCTGTCTCTCATCAGCAGCATCGATAGAATAACTTACCTTATATCCGTTTAATACGCCGCCTTCGTCAATTATATTGCCGCCGCTTGCATCCAACTCACGGAACATAAACTCGTACTCGACACCGCTGTCTGTATAACGCGCAGTCGATATTGAAGCCGAGGTCTGACTGCTTGTAAGTGCAAATTCTGCATTCGCAACCTTCTCCCAATCAACTTGCGCTGAAGTCTTACGATAAAGTTGAACATATACTGTATCTGAGGTATGCTCATCCCAACCATCAGACCAAATTTTAACCACGCTCAGAGTAATATCCTCCGGCTTTGCCTTGAACGTTACATCATCAGTAATGCCGGTAAGAGAAGTGCCATCTGCACTTGGTACAGACACAACGTTTTTATAAGATTTCTCAACAGTTAAATCTGCCGGAACCGTAGCATTGAACTTCAATTCCTTAGTCTTACCTGCCTCAACAAGAACACTCCAAGTAATTACACCGGATGATAATGATCCGCCGTCAGTAAAGCTGTTCTCATCTATTACCAAGCCATTATCAGGAACGGTATCAGTAACCTTAACATTCGGAATATCTACAAATTTATTATTGTTGGTTACCTTAATCGTATAGGTTACAGTACTACCCGGCGCGATGTAATCGTTCGGACCAATCTCAGAACCCTTATATGTAACAATCTTCTCTACTGAGAAATCCATATTGACAGTCCACTTGCCATATAAATCAAGCGTATCACCGTTCTCAAGAACACTGTAATTTGTAGAATTCAAAAGTGTATCAGGATTAAACGGATCACCTGTCAAATTTTCATTAAGATACCAGCCGGTAAAGGTATAACCATCAACCGAGGTAATAGCCTGAGCTGCCTTATTGTCAGGGCTCATAGCTTTACCATATATTTCTGTTGCATCATTCGGCTTCTGATTGCCTCCGGTAGGAGTTGCACCGCTTACATGATACTTTATGACAACATCGCGTCCTAACAAATTCTGATCAACTGCCGGAGCTGTCGGAATCGGAGTATTATTCGGATAAAAACCGCCGGCACTGTTAGAAACCTTATCTTCACCTTCAATTGTCTTAAGAACTTCTACTTCTAACAGAAGGTCAAGTGACTTACCTGAAGCAAGAGTAAGGTTACTCCATGTAACCGTACCGGTATCATCGTCATAACCGGCATTTGGCGTACTGTCTTTATACTTAACCTTAGTCGTATTAATTACATCAGTAATCTTAAAATTACTTTCAGTTACACTTCCTGAGTTGGTAACAGTAATCTTATAGGTAATGGTATCTCCGCCTTTGGCTGCGCCGAATGCAGGAGATACTATTGTCTTAGTAATAACAAGATTATGGTATACAAACTTAACATCAACCGTACGATGGTTACTGATTTTCGGGAATTTTACGGTAATCGCACCGCTGCTTGATGTAGTAACTTCATACTCATAACCGCTTGTGTTATCACTTGCTTCACCTTTATCTAACGTTACGGTCTTTCCGTCAATAGTGATACTCTCAAGTTGATAATTGGTTTTCGGAGTAAAAGTATAAACCGGTGTATCCGTCTCATATGTTGCTATCTCCACATAAGGATCGGTATCAGCTGAGACAAGATAACCATGATCCTTGTCATAGCTTTGAGTACCGCCTTCAACCGTTCCCTTTACATGATAAATCTCCAATGCAGGAACCTTCGCAGCACTGCTGCCGTAAGCATCACCCGTTCCCGTTCTGACTCTTCCGTTCTTATAAGCATTTACGTCTACAGGACCGTTATTCGGGTTCATCAAGTAAACAGGATCATCACCCGGTTTTAACAGTTCGCCGTTCAAATCTATTAGTTTTTTCTCCTCATTCATGTTCAAATAGATACAGGAATCAAAGCCTTCGGTATCAGTAACAATAATCTCAACCTTAACAAACTTCAGCTGATGCTTAAGGTCAACAACATTGAGTGTTACCTGATTATTTTTATCTTTAAGAGTTCCGGTATTGCTGATATTAACACTAATCTCACCACCGTCATCTGAAACATATTTTACAAGTGTAGTAGGATCTTCCTTGAGATTATTCTTAGCAGCATCTTCAACATTAAGTGTTGCCTTTTCCAACCAGGTTGCACCTGTCATGGAAGAACTCTTCGTTACTTCAATTTTAACATTTTTTACTTTTATTGAATCAGAATCAGATACGTTAATAGTATCTTCGAACTTCAGGGTTGTACCTTGGATAGCCATGTACAAGAAGTCGGCAAGCTCAGAAGCATCTTTATAATACATCTGACGTGAATCACTAGAATAAACCTTATAATCATTTTCTTCAGTACCATTAATCTTATCAATCTTATCTCGTACACCGAGTTTCAGACTGTATGAATCGTCAAGAACAATTGCGCCGACAGAATAAGGGTAATTCGCTATTCCTCTTTCAGTATGAATATAGTGGGCATCAAAATTGCCGCCGGTGTATTCCTCGCCCCATATGTCTACGCTGTTATCATTTGCATGTGCAAGATAATATGATGGAGCCATAACCGAGCATAATGCTTTAAATTCCTGACTGCTTAAAAGAACATCATAGTCATCATTGCTCTTATAGTAGAAATTCGACGGAACATACGGCGTCTTGGCGTATCTCGCGCTCTTTTCCAAATTCCAATCATCAACACCGGCACCGTCAGTAATCCAGATAACCTTATTCTGTTCGTAATAAGTCTTCATCAGATTTGCCACATTGTCCATTCGACTTTTTGGCATAAGGTCCTGACCGGCAACTCTGGAAGAATCAAATTCCATTACAATGTAGTCATAATCGTTTGAAGATAATTCCTTGATAAGCTCTTCAGCAAAACCATTAATAACATAATGCTGACCAGCGTAGTATAATGGCGTAATATCAAGAGTATCTCCACGTTTTACTACACCTACAGCATCCTTATTGGGGTCTTCAACTGTTTTGGCATACACTCCGTGCGCATTATTGACATTATCTTTGTTAGCATCACCCTGAAACAAACGATAAGTAACATCAGCATTTTGAGCCAATGCATTAATCGTCTTGCTGATAGTATCCAACCCACCGCCCGAAGTAGAATCCATACTGTGTCTTGTGCAAAGAGAACCAAGGAATAAAACCTGTGTCTCATCTACATCCGGAACATCACTGGTAATAACAATCTTTGCTTCATTAGGATTATCCGGATCCCATTCGACTGTTTTGGTTACATCCAGTTTCGCTGGATCTGTTCCGCCGCCTGTTGTATCAGCTGCTATTTGGACCTGCGGACCGACAAACAGTAAATTGGCTGTCATAACTGCGGTTAAGAATAATGATATAGCTTTTTTCTTATTCATAAAAACCATCAACTCCTCTCAAAATATAAGGATAACTACACTTTTAACTAGTATCATTATACATTTGCCATAAGTTGAGGGTGTTACCGTTCTGTTAAGAAAGAATTGCAATTTTATAATATCAAATGCTTTGTTTAAGGCGTTCTTACTTGATAGACACGCTAAAAATCTGAGTACTCGACTCATATTTTAGTGAAGCACTCAATTTATTCAAATCAAGCACACGCTTAGCTATGGCAAGACCTATTTCGGTACCCTTACGGTTGCTGCGACTCTTATCCCCTTTAACAAGCGGATTCCAAAGCTCATCTATATTGAACTCAAAATTCTCATCTGTTGTATTGGATATAATTAACGATTTATCCTCGGAATATATATGAATCTTTCCGCCGTCATTGACATACTTAACAGCATTGCTGATTATATTTTCGAGATAAGAACGGCTTACCGATATAATCGTCTGTGTGGTTTTTAACAAGACACAGAATAACACATGTCATCGTGCATTTATATAATCAGGTTTCCCCTTTTCGAAAAGAAAACTTACAGATAATCAGCATATGCCGTTCTTATTTACAAAAAGCATGACGACGCTTAGAATTGTATTAAAGAAACGGAGGAATATATATGAAAAAAGAAATAAAGATTTTAATTGCGGCTTTGGCAGTTCCAGCCTTATTATCAGCATGCTCAGCATCCGGACAAAGCTACACAATCACCGAAGCTGACAAAGAAGAATTCATCAGCATAATAGAACAGCAGCATACTTTGATGGGAACATTTTACAGCCGTGATTTCACAGAATATGATGTGACAGGTGACGGATGTATGGATTTATGTACCACTCTTACCGAAGGAAGCGGCATAGTCTCATCCTGCATTATTGTTTACGATGCAGTAAACCACAAAGCCTATGAATTGAACGGAAGAGATGCTTCTTCCGGCACAATTACCGACTATTGGATAGATTCAGTCCGAGACGACGGTTTATATGTACGTTGCGCAGAACAATCACTCGAAAGCACTGATAATAACGCTGAGTGTAGAAAACTTTTATTCAAAGACGAGAAATTGTATTTAAAGTAACCATAAACCGAGACGGCGATGAGGAGGCGCGATGAGACGGCACAGTAGAGCGGCAACTCGGCAGCGCCTGATGGAAAATTCGCACATTTTTTGGGGAGGGATTTTGTTATGCTTTTTATCAGGCTGATGCATAACAAATCGCGTTTTGGGGGATTTTGTTATGCATGATTCATTCTGACATCAAATCAGCCGCCCCGCTTCCGTTAACTGACACGAAGCGAGGCGGCTGCCATCTCTTTGATTAATTGTGCAACTGATTTATTAACTTAAGCGTTTATGCCATAAGAAGCACACAAATTAACAAACTCGGCCGAGCCTGTAAAACCGGAAAACACATCTTCGCGACTTGCTGTACCGGTCTCAAGCATATCTACCCAATATACCAAGCCTTCTTCATCTGCCTCTCGGCCGAAGAATGCACGATACATATACTTTACGTAATCCGTGTTATCCAGGTTGAGTGCAATAAACTCAGGACCGAACACAAAACCAAATGCTACAGTTGAACCGGTTACTTCACCGTTAATCAACTGCATTGTCCAGCCGTTCTGACCTGCCATATCAGGAAGTCTGTTAAGGCACACCTTATACAAACGCGCTACAAAGCAGTTAACACCGCCCTGTGCTTGCAAATCCATGCCCGGTACATAGCAACCGGCTGTTACACCGTATGAGGTACAGAGATTATAGAATTCCTCAGAATTTGCAAAACCTGCGAATACCTCTTCTCTGCTGCTTCCATTCTCTAATGCATTAATCCAGTAGGCAAATCCGGCTTCATCTGCCTCACGTCCAAAATACATTGCGTATAAATCATTAACGAACTCCTCATTGCTGCGCTCGCGGTTTTGATACTCAGCTGAGAAAATAAATCCAAAGCCTACCTGTGCGCCGCAAGCCTGACCGTTATTCAGATTATCAACCCAATAATCAAGACCTTCTTCTTCTGCCTCACGTCCAAGAGCTACAGTATAGCAACGTTCAATAAATGAAGTTGGATTTTCCTCCGGAGCAGGCGCTTCAGTAGGAGTCGGTGTAGGCTCGTTTGCAGGGGTAAGTTCAGGTGTCGGTGTAGGAACACCTGAAGGTATCGGGTCCGGTGTCGGTTCCGGCGTTGGGTCCGGCGTCGGAGTAGGAGCCTCGGCCGTCTTCTCGAAGGTTACCGACAGAGTTACTGTACCGTCGTCTGAAACTGTAGGTTCGGCCTTATCACCGTTAATTGTAAATTCGCAAGTCTTGTCAAATGAGTAGCCGGCATCCGGAACTAATTCTATTTTCGCGGAATAGGAAACGGAATATGCGGCTGAAGTATCTGCAGGATCCCAGATGACATCTGCAGTAACGTACTTTATGTCAGTGTCAGCAGTCGTTGGCAAAGTCTCAGTTGCAACCGGAGCTTTTAATTCTGTATTTATTGCGAAAATGTGTTTACAGGTGTCGCACACAGAATCTTTGTCGACATCTGTGTGACCCGGCGCAGAAGCTCTCTTACAACCGCACATTGAACATTCAAGAGAATCGCATTCATAAGTATGCTCATGAAAATCTATGCGAACCACAGAAGGCTTATTAAAACTGTTATATTTAACTTCATCTTCGGAGCTGAATGTGACTTTGTCGTAGATATTTGAAGAATAAGCGATCGGATCAGCTTCGTAAGAAGTAATATCCGTATCACCTGACAAAAATACAACGCTGTCTTCGATATCGTAATCATCTAAATTCCATGAAAAGTCATTACTTTCAAAAATCTTATAGGTACCGATTGCGTTAAAAACTGCTCCCTTGTCAAAAATAAAATTTAAACCGTTCATTCTCATTGAACAAGCGCCACCGCAGGTCAGTTCGCTGTCGGCGGAAATATATACTTCACAACAGCTGTACATATTCATACCGTACTTACCCTTTGAAGTAAGAGCATTAAAAACAGAGGAACCGTTCAAATTCAAATTACCTCTGATTTCGGTCGAGATAGAATCCTGACTGAGACAATTAATCACAGAATCCGTAATGTCATTGTCCGAATTAATGTCGTATGTTTGCAATAATACAAAGTTGTAGTCATTCGGGGTGTTATCGGCTGTAATGTTGATAGTAGAATCTGACACTTCAAAATCAGCGCAACATATTCCGCCGTGCGTTATGTAGTATTGATTGCCGAAATCGAAATCAATATCAATCTGCGAATTATCCTTAATTCTTAACTCTCCGCAAACATAAACAGCAGATACATCTTGCGTATTGGCATTCAATATCTCATTCATATCAACATCAATTTTGCTGTTTTCAATTTCAACATAAACGGCATCGTCGGTATTATATGCAAAAATTCCGTACGCATTACCGCAATCAGTCTCAGTAAAGTTATAGTCCATGTCAACCAAACATACCGGACAGAGACACTGAATTCCGTAACAATTACCGAGACCCTCAAAGTTCACATTCAATGAATCTTCATCAGACAGACTGTCGCCGTTCAGCGAAATTATATCTGTGCGCTCGTTATCATCGCGTATAAAACTGCAAAAAACATCACCGTTATTATCATCTCCTATGAAATCTGCTGTCAATGAACCTTCAAAAGAAATATTAATACTGGATGAGCCGACGCACAAACACTGACAATAACGTTTTGTAAAATCATTCAATTCACACTTATATGAATTCGTACCGACAATTCTCAGGTCCAAATTCAAAGAAGACTCAATAAATGACTCAACATTGTCAACATCCAAATCAATATTGGAAATTGTTACATTATTACTCGAAAATGATTTGTCATAATAGAAATTGTAATTATTTTCGTCTGATTCCTCGACAGTTCCGTCTTTTGAGATAAAATATTAGCCCGGTGTAATTTCTTTACCCAGGACGCTTAACGGATACTCAATAGTTGCCCAAGCTGTCGAAGTCGCAGAAAGAACCAAAGCTAAGGCAGACAAAGATGCAATCGTTTTCTTCATAAAACACCCTCCTAATAACAATAGATAAAAAAAAAACCAACAAAACAATTTTGCCATACTAATATCAAAAAAAGAATTATCTCCGCTTCGTCATTTTAACGAAGAGAAACGCCGGTAATCGTTGAATATCACAGTAAATTCCTTTTATCCATTTTCGAAAATGCAGAAAATGCCTTATGTAAAAAAAAATTAATCTCTCTCAAAGCTGATAAACTTGTAATCTGTGTGTAATGATAATATAATAATCTCATAACAAACAATTAACAAATCTTTTTATCAAACTAGGAGGCAAAATGGTGAATTTTCTTGATCATGTGATTAAAAACAAACCGAACAACATGGCTATGGCTGCAGAGACATCAACCGGCAGCAGCAATTCGCAGACAAACACAAACAATCCATATGCTAACTATGCGAGAGAGAGAGCTGAAGCTGCAAAAGCTCAGCAGGAAGCTCGAAGAGCTATGGAAGCAAGTCGTAACGGAGGCACAACTGTTAAATCACAGCCCGAGACAAAGTCAACTACTAAAACCAATCCGGCCTTCAAACCGCTTGTTTCACACGAGCCTATTAAGAGACCGCCTTCAGCTTCAATCAATCATGCACAGTATGCAGCTTCCTTAAGAAACCTTGAGAAGGAAAAAGAGAGAGAAAAGGAATTAGCAAAGGCTATCGAAAATCCTGTTGCTCCGTCTGCTGCGCTTGGTTCATTTGCAGCTAACAACCCAATAAAAACTCCTGCACAACTCGCTTTCGATGCAGCACAAAGAGATTTGGATTTAGCTAAATCCACAGAAGAGAATGCCTTAAAGGAAGCCGAGGCTGCAACTAAGAGCGCAGAGGAAGCTCGTGAGGCAGTAATTAAGGCCGGAGAAGCAAAAACTGCAGCTATTGCATCCGAAAAGGAATCAATTGAATCTTTTGCAGCCGCTGAACAGGAATATGACGTTGCTTTAAAAGAAGCTGAGAAGTTACAGGCAGCAGCAAACGAAGCTGCACTCTTGGCTGAAGCAGCTGCTGAGAAAGCAAACGAAGCAGCCAAGGTTGCTGCACAGAAGAAATCCGTACAGGAAGCAAGAAGTGCTGCAAAGGTTGCAGAGGAAGCCAATCGTAAGGCAGCAGAAGAGTTTGAAGAAGAAGCAAAAGCTGCTTGTACTTATGCTGAAGAATTAGTTACCTCCACTGCTGAGAAGGTTGAAGAAGCTAAGGCTGCATTGTTAACAGCTCAGGAAGCTTTTGATATCGCTCAGAAGGATCTCGATGAAGAAGAAGCTCGCGCCAATGCCGAGAAAGCAGAAGCAGAGGCTAAGGCTGCTGCAGAACAGGCTCAGAAGAGAGCTGCTGAAGCGGCTAAACGTGCCGAGGAAGCTATGGCAATTGCCCGCAAGGCTGAAGAGGAAGCCAAGGCTGCCGCTGCACTTGCTGAAGAAGAAGCAAAGAATGCCATTGCAAAATCCGAGCTTCGTGCCAAGTATGCTCTTGAAGCTGCTGAGGCTGAAGCTGCTGAGACCGAGACTGACATTAAGAACGCAAGTGACACTGCAGAAGCAGAAGTTGCTGAATCGGTTAACGATGAGCTTTCTGATTTAGATATAGATACCGAAGCAGTATAACTTTTAGTTTTAAGCAAAATAATATAAGGCGATTTCTTTTGGAAGTCGCCTTGTTTTTTGTTTTATCAATATATATGATTAATCCATTATTTCGGTAAGGTAATCCTGCATTTTCTCCTGACGCCAGTGATCACCGTAGATCTCCTTCTCTTTCGCAATGATATCCAACGCATTATCACCATCATCATTTGTCTGATCGTAGGAACATCCGTTTTCGACAAGGAAAACAATCATCTCATAGCCCTCATCTCCGTCCAATTTTGTAGAGGCCAAAAGAATCGCATTATATCCCCTGTCATCTGCGGCATTTATGTCAGCGCCATATTCGAGGAAAAGCTTTACGGAATCAATATCACATTTCTCGACAGCATAAAGAAACGGCGTGCGTCCGTTCTCATAATTCTGATTCGAGTCAGAATCAAACTCCACTCTGTAATCAACATCTGCGCCGTAATCCAAGAGCAGTCTCTCCATATCAACGAGCTCTTCGCCGCGATAGTTTGAGGAGTGCATACCATTATCTGCCAGAAAAGCCAAAGCCGAATATGCATCATTGAGGTTACATTTGTCAGGATCCGCGCCATCCTGAAGCAGCTCCTCTACCCTGTTATAATTGCCTTCAACGGCATTATAGGCAACATCTCTGTAGTCAATTGCGCTTGTAATAAAATAATGAACAATCATCGCAACAGGCAAAGCAGCCGCTCCCAATCCGAGTATAAGCAAAACCTTATGTGCTTTCTTATGTTTTTTACGAAGAACTGCCGCCAAAACAAGCATAACAATTCCTATAAATAACAAAAATACAATAAAAATCAAAAAAGCAATTATTCCTAAAGCAAATACTGCACCCATTACTGTTTCCCCTTAATAATATTCCCCTCTTATTTTTCTCGCTGTATTTTGTGCCGTTGCCGCCTTTGAGATTATAATCTCTCTCAAACATCGTTGTAGCGGCATCAACATTACTGAGCAAATTATTCCAAGAATCGTTTACCAAAATACTATTTATACAGGAGGAGTCGGAAAACATATCATCACATTTTCGCAAATTAGAAACATCAAAGGAGGATATATCCAGAGGTGTCTCGGATGAATATCCGGCAAACATATATGCCATATCCGTAACGTTATATGTATTAAATTCAGATAAATCCAGTGATTTGAGCGAAATACAATCCGAAAACATTGAATTCATATTCTTAACGCTGTTTGTATTCAAATATTTCAAATCTACGATTTCTTCGAGTTCCTCTTGACCTTCAAACCACATTTTCGTTGAGCTGAGCCAGACATTATAGAAAGACTTATCAAATACTACTTTTTTAAGTTTATCCTTATACCAAGGTATATCTTCCGGTCTGTCAGCAAATAAATACACATCATAGATAACTCCGCTTCTTTCCTGTTTTTTAGTATCACTGAAAAAAGTTAATACCCCGTCATTCAGGACGCAATACTTCTCTGACAAACCACCTGCAAATAAATGCAGAGGTGTAAATCCAAGTATCAATAAAACAGAAATCAAAACATTAGTAATTTTTTCATGCTTTTCCCTTTCTATAAGCAAAACTTTAAGTAGTTTATATCAACTAATTTTGCCAAGTCAACACAAGGAGTGCATTCAGTGTCATTTGCTTCACATCAGCTTCTTATATATCTCCAGCATGCTTTCAATCTGATATTGCAGAAGCCAAGCGGCATTATTATATTCAGGCACCGATTTAACTACGCTTAAAAGCTCAGGATAGTATCGTTCCGTCTCGATAACCATACGCCAAATACGCTCGCGTCTGAGTCCTGCCGCCATAGTTGTTATGTTGTTGCATCTGTCTATGCACTTAACAAGCGCTGCTTTGGGATTTTGAGAAATGGCAAAATAATATTTTCGCATAATAACATCGCGATTCTCAGGTGTAGTCTTGGAGTGCGAAAGAATCACAACGAGTTCACGAACCTCATCGCTTACGGGAAGTTCGTCAGGTGTTTTGCCGCAGTCTTCAATAACATCATGGAGAAGGCAAGCTGCAATAACAGCATCATCCGCTATATTCATAGACAAAGCATGACAGGCAAGATTTAAAGGATGATATATGTAAGGAATGTTCGATTTCTTTCTTGTCTGTCCTTCATGCGCACTTGAAGCAAAATCAACGGCTTTAAGGGTATCTGTCAAATTCAGGCTCTTGGCTGTAGCCTTCACATAAGTTTTCATATGTTCCCAATTAAAAACAGCATCCTTAAGCTTTACCGAAGCAGGTCTTTCTTCTACAAAATTCGATAAAGACACATCGAAGAGTTCAGCCAGAGCAATCAGGTTATCCGTGTCAGGTTTATACTCGTCTCGTTCCCAAGAAGATACTGCCTGAAAAGTAACGCCTGTCTTATCCGCTACCTGTTCCTGAGTCAGGTGTCGTTCAATTCGAAGTGCCTTGATATTGCTTCCGATACTCATATAAATCCCTCCTAGTCTCAATCTTATCGATTATGTCAAGGTTACCGATTTTATACGGAGAATCATCCGGTTCACAAGGATCATAACCCATAAGATAATCAGTTATCAGTATTTTATTATCGAGAACCCATTCGTTTCTCTCAAAGCAGTAGTAGATACCATCTTCCTGCTTTCCGAGTATTTTACCGTAAATCAAATAGTAGACTGTTTTCTTCTTCGTCATGTTTTGTTTCATGAGTATCACCCCCTTACACTTCTATGATAGGGCAATACACAATTTAATTTTAGCGAGAAAAGCTTTATCTTTCAATCAGAAACTCAAGTTGTGCTTGAGTTTCTGATTGATGAATAATAATATTCGGTCGACACATAATATGCTTGATTAATATTGCCATTGACAAATAAAGCTCACAATCACATCAATTATTATTGTCATTGAATAAACATCATACCAGTGTTATTATAGGTGCGGCTTTACAGCTAACAAAAAGAAAAAGGAGTTTGAATATGCATAAAAGTAAATATTCAAAAGCAGTTGCAACATTAACAGCAACAGTAATGCTATTTGCAGGATGTAGTACTGCAAGCAAAAATGACGACGATAAGGATAAGAGCAAGGCTACTGAAAGCAGCATAGAGGAAACAGTTGAAAATACTGCTGAATCTGCTTCAGAGACAACCAAAGCATCCGATTCGACAGAGGAGACAAAGGTCAAAGATACAGAAGACACAACGACTTCAGAAACTTCTGAGACTTCTGAGACTTCCGAAACAGAAACAACTGAATCACGCGAAGACAGAGCAGCAGAACCGATTGCGGTTAAAGCAAGTGATTACTTTAGTTTTTTCAGCGATACGGTTATTGACGGCGAGTATTTTCTTACTATTGATAATATTAAAGATATCACTCCTGAAAGCGGTAATTTCCATGTAGAAGTTACACTCGAGTACAGCAAGGACGTTTTGAACTGCAACAGAATTCAGCTTCCTTCAGCAAACGGCGGAACTGAAGAATTACTTATCGATCAGTATCTTTGTATTTACGAATTAAGCAACGGAAATTATTGTGCAATTCAAGATGATCATGTATTTTCGACAAGTATCGGAGATTGTAATATCCCTATCGCAGATGATGTAGTTATTTACGAATCTCAGTTTATGCCTGGAGTAAATAACTCATTTGATGATTTGACTCCAAGCAAGGACATCACTTCAATCAATGACTTCATAAAACTTGTAAACGGGGGTACAACCTGGTATTTACCTCAAATGTACGGTCTCGTTGAGAACGGTGAGATAACAAAGCTCATAATTCATGTTAATCCGCATCAAGGTTGGCGTGATTAATATAAACCAGCCTGTTAAATCACAACTACAAGACAACTACAAAACGGCTACAAAACGAGAGGCCTGTCTCACAAAACTGAGATGGCCTCTTTTTTGAATAGAATTTATCGGTGAATGGGATTTATCGGTGAGGCATTGTAAACAAACAACTGTCAATATAAATGACATGCATCATCTCAATCCCCTTTCGTCTCTCCTTTAAACAGAATCCAATCAAATGATACAGAAGTTCCTGCTCAATTTACAATAATTGATATTCTCCTTATCGAAAATGCGAACCAAACGACTCAACCACAGTAAAACAACTTAATGTCGCAGCGTGTAACATTGTTACAAATCCCTTTATTAATGGATTTGTAATGTGTGTTAGAGTGACTTGGGGCTGCTGACGACCGGTTTCGGGCTGTCTCTTAGTCAACTCCGCGTTTCTTCCGTCTGCCGATGTAATCCTACGGCCGCCTTCAATTCCACTAAAAAACTCGATTGGGGCTGTCTCAAAACTATAGGTAAAATAATTGCGTTTCTAACGCAAAGCGGTGTTGAAGCAGGCCGCCGCAGTACGTTGGAAGCACTTGCCGAGAACAAATTGGATTATGTCCGTATAATGGTGTAAATTCAAAAATAAAAAGAGTCATCGCTCTTCCTGTATAAATGACTCAAGTGAATCTTACACAAGAATTTGATGAGATACTAGAGGTATTCGTAGGAAATCGAGAAGAAGGAATAAGA
>JAZLGO010000106.1:0-7532 GCA_045616305.1 Saccharofermentans sp.
ACCACATCAACAACATCGCTGCTGAGGTTAACGGTGTATCTGCAGGTCCTGCAGCTGACAACGTAATCTTCCTTTCAGCTGATGCTTTCGGTGTATTGCCACCGGTTTCTATCCTTACACCGGAGCAGACACAGTACTACTTCCTCTCAGGCTTCACAGCTAAGCTTGCTGGTACAGAGCGTGGTATCACAGAGCCAACTCCTACATTCTCAGCTTGTTTCGGTCAGGCTTTCCTTGAGCTTCACCCAACAAAGTATGCTCAGGAGCTCGTTAAGAAGATGAATGCTAACGGCGCTAAGGCTTACCTCGTTAACACAGGTTGGAACGGTACAGGTAAGAGAATTTCTATCCCTGATACACGTGGAATTATCGATGCTATCCTTGATGGTTCAATCAAGACAGCTCCTACAAAGACAATCCCTATGTTTAACTTCGAGGTTCCGACAGAGCTTCCAAATGTTAACCCGGCTATCCTTGATCCAAGAGATACATATGCTGATGCTTCTGAGTGGGAGACAAAGGCTAAGGATCTTGCAGAGAGATTCCAGAAGAACTTCGTTAAGTACACAACTAACGATGCCGGTAAGGCTCTTGTTGCTGCAGGCCCACAGCTCTGATTGTTAAGTAGTAATACTGATAATTAAATTCATAGCAGGATGTGATTAAATTCGCATCCTGTTTTTTAATGGGATTTATCTGGTTTTCACAAAGTAAAAATCCCCGCAGCCGATATGATGGCTCGGGGATTATTTATGAAGTAATATTTTTACTTATCTTCTGTGAAATAACCGAATATATACAGATTGTTATTTTTCTCGTAAGCTTTTGTGATCTTAACAACTTGCTTTGAATTTGATTTTACTGTTGCATCAGAGTTGACGAAGATACAAACTTCTTTTGTAGATGATGAGCTTCTGTAAATCATTTTATTATCATCTTTGTCCGCAGGATCTATATATAAAGCGGCCAAGCTGTTGTTATAAGCTTCGAGGTTTTCGGAATCGTCTGAATATGTCATCTCCTGCGCTTTTACAGCTACTGTTAAGCCTGCTAAGTTTACGCCTCTTTTGTATGAATCATAGGCTTTATCCGGATTTGAGAATACTGCATTGGTGTTGTTGCAGGCGGATATAACGAACACCATAAGCAACACAATAAACGCGGTTGTTTTTTTAATTATATTCATAATACAATCTCCTTGTTTAATATCTTGCATAGGTTAATATAGTATCCTATTTTAATAAACTGCGGAAAGTACAAAATATAGTTCAATATTTTGTGAGCACAAGTATAATGTTACCTTGCTATTGAGAAATAATAAGTTAAGTGTTATGATAGTTAGGCTTTTCGAGCGGAAAAGCAAAACAGAAAAAAATAAGGAGGCTATCCAAAATGGAAAGAAATGTGTTTGATATCCTGGAGGAAAGAGGATATATATCCCAGGCAACTCACAAAGATGAGATTTATGAATTATTAAGTAAACCGGGTGTTTCTTTTTATATAGGCTTTGATCCTACTGCAGACAGCCTTCATGTAGGCCACTTTGTACAGATGATGGTTATGAGCTATATGCAGAAAGCCGGTCACAGACCTATTGCACTTATGGGTGGCGGTACTGCAATGATCGGTGACCCGTCAGGACGTTCTGATATGCGTAAGATGATGACTGTCGAGACTATTGATCATAATGTTGAGTGCTTTAAGAAGCAGATGGGTAAGGTTGTTGACTTTAGTGAAGGTAAGGCTTTAATTGTAAATAACGGTGATTGGCTCAGAAATCTCAATTATATGGATTTTATGCGTGATGTTGGTCCGCATTTCTCTGTAAATAAGATGCTTACTGCCGAATGCTATAAGCAGAGACTTGAGAAAGGTCTTACTTTTCTTGAATTTACATATATGCTTATGCAGAGTTATGATTTCTACTACTTGAATAAGAAATATGATTGTTGTCTTGAGCTTGGTGGTGACGATCAGTGGTCAAATATTATCGGTGGTGTTGAATTAATCAGACGTAAGGAGCAAAAACCTGCTTACGGACTTACATTTACTCTTCTCACTAACAGTGAGGGAAAGAAGATGGGTAAGACTGCTAAGGGTGCGGTATGGCTCGATCCTGAGAAGACGTCTCCTTTTGAATTCTATCAGTATTGGAGAAATGTTGATGATGCTGATGTTATTAAGTGTATGAAGCTTCTTACATTCCTTCCTATGGAAGAGATTAATGAATATGCAAAGTTAAAAGATGCCGCAATTAATGAGGCTAAGAAGAGACTTGCTTATGAAGTAACAAAGATTGTTCACGGCGAAGAGATTGCTGAACAGGTTAAGAAGCAGACTGAGGATATCTTTGAGAACGGCGGTCGTTCAGACGATATGAAGACAACAGAGGTTGTTTCCGGAGCATGTCTTACTGATGTTCTTGTTGAAGCGGGTTTGTTTAAGTCAAAGGGCGAAGCTAAGCGTATGATTCAGCAGAAGGGTATTTACCTTAATGATGAGGTTGTTGAAGATTTATTCTACAACTTGACTGACAAAGATTTTAACAATGGTGAAGCTATTGTTCGTAAGGGAAAGAAGATTTACCACAGACTTCTCCTTAAGTGATAAATTCATCTGAACGTAAGATAATATGTTTTTAACGGCAATTTACCAATAAGGAGAATTGCCGTTTTTATTGTATAATGTACCTAATATATGGATAAAGGAGTTTTTATCAATGAAGAGAATTCGTACTTTGTCATTAGTTTTGATTTTGTCGCTTTTGTTTTGTTTAACCGGATGCGGTGATATGAAGTTTAAAGCAGTAAGCTCTGTTAAATTTTTGAAGACACTCTCGAAAATTGATGCCGAATATGCACAGTGTATTGAAGAGTGTGAGGAAGGTATGAATTTTACTAAGGGTGAGAAGTCTGTTTTTTACAACACTTTCGATAAGCAACAAATAGCAGATATTATCGGTGATACAACATGTAAGGAAGTAAAAATGCTCATGTCTGAACCATATGAGAATACTAAGCTTACTTATATGTATCTGCAATTTGATGAGAATCAGGATGCTTATGATTTTTTTGTTTCCAATTGGTTTGATTCAGTAAAGGATAATAAGAGCAAATATGACGGTACGCTTAAATATGATTTAAATGATACTAATGGTTTTATATACTTTGATTGTGACAGTAAAGATGTAACAATAGGAAAAGGCAATATTTTGGGAGGTATATATTTTGCTGAGGATACAATCGTAGCAGTGACAGGAAATAACAGCGACAAAGCTTCCCGTAAACTTATTTTCGGAGCTATTGAGGGAATGGAGTATCCGTTTATTGAACAAAGGAAGTAATGATGAGGTGTTTTTAGCCCACCCCAAAAATGCACGAAATTGATTTTTTGCATAATAATAACTGTATGTTGAATGATGTCTTTGTGAGTGTTTTGTTGAAATTGTAACAGTAAACATGATATAATTAATTGCTATGTTATATTTATTAACTGGAGGAATAAACATGAAGAACGTAAAGAAAGTTTTATCAGTTGCTATGGTAGCTTCAATGGTTTTTTCTATGACTGCTTGCGGAAAGAGCTTTAAAGCAATCAGCAAGAAGGACTTCAAGAAGGGACTTAAGGCTATCGAACTTGACGAGGATATGGAAGAACTCGAGGATGATTTGGAGTATTACGGTTTTGATGATACCGAGTATGTTGCAATGGCAGAAGATGATGAACAGATGTATATCTTTATTGAGTTTGAGGATGCCGAAGTAGCTAAGGAATACTTCGAGGATGAGTTCTATGATGACTTTGAGGACGCTATTGAGGATGAGGATATTGATGGAAAGTACTCATATAAAATCAGCGATAATTCAGGTTACATTCTTGTAAACGGTGAGAATGATGACGAGGAGATGTACGGCGGTATTTTCTTCAAGGATAATATTTTAGTTGCTGCTGTTGCTGATTCTACTAAGAAGAGTGACATGAAGGATATCGACGCATTCCTCGAAGAGATTGGCTATCCAAAGCCATAATCAATTGTGAGTTTGACTTACACAGGATGAGTGATAAGACTGCTGATTTATTCGGCAGTCTTATTTATTGAAAAAATATGATTAAGTGTTATAATCACTGTGATTAATACATATTTTATTGGAGGGATAGTATGAAGATTTCTAAGAAAACCGTGTCTATGACACTTATTATGGCTATGACTTTGTCGATGACTGCCTGCGGAAAGAACTTTAAGCAAATTGATGAGGATGTATTTGAGGAAGGTCTTAAGGTGCTTAAACTTGATGACAATATGAGTGAATATGATGAGAAAGATTATTTAGATGATGATATGACGTATAAAGCATTTGTCTATGATGATAATCAGGCATATATATATATGGAGTTTGAGGACGAGGATGCTGCGATAGATTATTTTGAAGATAATTACTATGAGGATTTTGAGGATTATTTATTAGATGAAGAGTTTGAAGGTGAGGAGTCACACAAACTTAAGAAGGACACCGGCTATATTCTCTATAACGGTGAAGAAGAGGGTGATGAGGTTTACGGCGGTATTTTCCTCAAAGGCAACACGATTGTAGTAGCTGAAGCCGGTTCTACAAAGAAGAGCGCTAAGAAGGATATTGACGCATTCCTTGATGAGATTGGATATCCTAAGCCTTAATCAGTATTTGAATTATAAACAATTACAGCTGTCGGTTATAGATAATCGGCAGCTTTTTGTTATAATGAGATTTTTCATAGAATTGTTGATCAGCCTAAAGTAATCAAAAGTTCATCAGAACTGAATTCAATCAGAGTTCCGGTTGCGTTGGCAGTAGGTATACCGTCACTTGTGCTTACAACATTTTTTATGCCGACCAGCATAAGACGCTTTGTCTCGTTAAAGCCTCGTGTCAAAACTTTGATTTTGTTACCTAATCTAAGGATATTAACGATTCCGCTTGATTGCATATCTGAGGAATATATTTCAGTACCTGCTACTTTGTTCTCCTGTAACTCATATACCATAAATGTTATGTTATTCAGTAAATTGTGCGACAATTGACGATCTGTTCCGTTTCCTTCAGTTGAAACATTGGTGTTTTTAAGAGGAATAACGGAATTTGAACGTACAAAAACCTGGCATTTTGAGTATTGATTACCCATTGGAAGATAATTAACAATACCCGGGCCTTTAATCTTTGTATTACTTAAAATCTCAGTCCAAACTCCGTCAGGTATATAAAAACCATTATTTTCATTGCTGTTCAGCAACATTGAAGGTACTACGAGAAGGTTACTTCCTAACATATATTCATAATCTATTAATGCGCAGTTTGAGTCCTCCGGATAATCAAGTGCCATCGGTCTGATTGTCGGTACGCCATAAAGATTTGAATCTCCTGAGGAGGCATATAAGTATGGTGTAAGACTGATTTTAAGATTATTATATATTTTGAGATTGTTCAGTACATTTGCATCGGCTCCCACTAAATCCTTGTTGCTGTAATCTGAAATAAATCGTGTGTGCGGCATAAGAATGGCGTTAATAGCAAGAGCAGTGTAACTCTCGTTGATTGAATCTGAATTACTGTCACCGGCCGAAATGCTGGCGCTCATATATTCTGCATATGACGGAATATCTATGTTTACGGCATCATACCCGCAAAAAGATGACTGAAGAGCACTGATTAAATTGCGTTTTATGTATTCGGCACAACTGATTGAATTAACACCGGTGTTATGAGAAATATTATGAAGAGGAATACTGTTTGCTTCAATATTACCGTGTGAAGTAATAATGAAGGAATCAATAATTCCTTTATAGCGCTGAGTAGTCTCATAGAAAGCCTCATTTAAGCTCTTTGAGAACTGATTATTTATATCACTGAGTTCGAAATTACCGCGGAACTTATAATCGATGTCAGGATGATTAATATAAGCAAAATCAAAATCGCATTCCAGAATATCTGCACCTGCTCTTAACAGAGCATCCATCTTTAACTGTAAAAATGCTCTCGGAGCAATATGAGTGAAGTCAAGAATTGCGAAAGATTCATTTCCTACATCAAAGACAACTATATCGTTGTTTATATCCTTTACAAGAGTATTGTTTTCTATACATTCGTCAAATTCGGCAGACGTAACTGCTACATACGGATTGACAGTTATCCCAAGCAGGACTCCTCTGTCGTGAAGTTTACGACTGAATAAAATCGAATCACTGAATCTGGTATTATCAAATACAAACCCCAGCTTGCTCCTTGAAGGAAGATATGAATATCCCAGATATACAGTTCTTATATTCATTCCGGATTGAATAAGTGTATCCACGCAAGAAATTATCTCGTTTGGAGTAATATCATAATTATCTATAAATTTGATTGCTGTGCCAAACGAAGAAGCCGGCGCTACAGAACAAATACTGCAGGTATCAAGATAAGTCTTAAGAATATTCTTGGTATTATCACCGACAAAGAAAATAAATTCGAATTTCTCGTCATTATTGTCTGCAACAATGGTGTTCTCGCGCATTGTACCGAAGGATACGGCGCTTGGCTTAATGCTGTTTATGAATATTCCGTAATTATCTGAAGACATAAAGAACGGAGATACCGTCGGTGTTGATGAAGACGATGACACTATGAGTTCAGTACCGTTTAGAATAAGTGCGGAAGCGTCATTACCCATTCCGTAGAAAAAAGTGTTCGGATTATAAGTAAAAGAAGCATCTGAGTACTGCGTAACAAGTGTCTTGTTCATGTAGCGATAATCAATTTGCCAGTTCCCTTTTTTATGAATTGTCGTTTCAAACATTCCGGATTTAACTGTCAAAACATCATCATCTTGTTCAATGCTGAAGGAACTGTAATTTTTTGTTTGTACACTGTATTCATAGTGCCTTTTCTTACGCTTTCCTCTGGTTGATACCACTTTTAGGGCATTCGGACCGCAAAAAGAAAATTCTACAGTCATTCTTCCACAGTCATTTTTTCCAACTTCAAGACGCAAACAGTTATCACGAACATCTATGCTGAAGATGTCGTGAGGAATGTATTCAACCATCTCTTTTCACCTCGAAAATGTATTTTATTGTGTTTTGTTTATTAATTACATTATAAACCAAAATGCGTGTTATAATATTTGATGAAGATTAAATTTATATTTCATAGAAATGTCAAATAAGGAAAACTTGCGAGGTGTTTATGACAACTAACAAACAGTTTACTAAATACTTGGCACATGATGAAGACTTGGTGCAAAGTGTATATATTGGCAGTGAGTCTGATTATGATGTTATTCCGGAACTTAAGAAGCGCGGTACCAAAAGAATACTGTTTATGTGTGACAGTATTACCAGACGTCAGCGTGAATTTGACATTATTATTGATCGTTATAAGGATGCCGGCTTCAGAGTGTTTGTCTATTGTCGTGTGGATAGTTATACAACCAATCGTGATGTTGAAGGCGGACTTAAAATATACAAGGAATATAATTGTGATACTATTTTTGTAGTCGGCGGAAATGCTGATATATAT
>JAZLGO010000107.1:0-5611 GCA_045616305.1 Saccharofermentans sp.
TTTTAGTCGCGGTAAAAGTGAAAAAAATGGCTGTTTACCGTGAATCCGGGTGGTTGTGGTTGATGTTTTAACGCCCTGAGTCACTAAAATTGGTCATTGTGTGTAGGGGGGGACACTTGGCTGGTGACAAAATTTAACACAAGAATTTACATTACTTCTTCAATCTCAAGCTGTTCATTACAACACAAATGCTGCTCAGGCTCATGCATGCAGCCGCAACGGCAGGATTGAAGCCAATGCCGATAAATTCAAGTGCGCCTGCTGCTATCGGAATACATATAATGTTATATAAAAAGGCCCAGAGCAGATTCTCCTTAATTGTTTTCAAAATCCTTCTGCTCAGCAAAATTGCCTCTGCTGCATCTGAAGGTCTGTTATGCATGAGAACTACATCCGCTGCCTCAACGGCAATATCACTTCCCGCACCGATTGCTATACCGACATCTGCGGCAACAAGGGCCGGACTGTCGTTGACTCCGTCACCGACCATGGCAACAGGCGAAGTGAGTTCGGATATTCTGACAGCTTTCTCTTCCGGCTTAACCTCGGATATGAACTCAGTCAAATGAATCATGTCCGATATTCTTCTTGCCTCTGCCTCTTCATCGCCGGTAATCATTACCGTATTTATTCCCAGTTTATTAAGACGATCCACAGCTTCTGAAGCGGATGCTCTCACCTTATCAACCAATGTGATTGAACCAATGTATCGACCGTCAGCTGCTACATATAGCTCGGTTCCCGTGCTTGACGGAATATCAGATGCAGCACAGGCTACGAAAGACTTGTTTCCTATTCTGTATACCTTTCCGTTATATATCCCTGATACACCGAGTCCCGGATATTCCTGAAAATCGGCAGTTCCCTTGTCGTCTGTGATATAATTCTCTTCTACATACTTATCTATTCCGTATGCAAGTGGATGGGAACTCATTTTCTCGATAGAATACACGGCCATAACATCCTCATCAGGAATATTAAACTCAGACACTTCCGGCTTACCTTCAGTAAGTGTGCCTGTTTTATCGAAGGCAACAGTTCGAACGGATGCCAACTGCTCTATGGCATGTCCGTCTTTAAAAATGATTCCTTCGCCGGCCGCACGTCCGCTTCCTACCATAACGGCAAGCGGAGTCGCAAGTCCCATGGCGCAAGGACACGATACAATCAAAACATTTACTGCATGCCTTACAGCCTCATAGGTATCACCTGCAAAATACCAAACTATGCCTATGATAACCGCCAGCACGATAATAGCCGGAACAAAAAAGCCTGCTGTTTTATCGCTTAATCTTTGTATGTCCGGCTTTGAAGCATTAAGATCATTCACTGCATTTATTACCGAAGCGAGACCGGAATCCTCGCACACATTTTTCACCTCAACCTCAACCGTGCCGTTAAGTACAATTGTGCCTGAAATTACTTCATCGCCCATACCTTTATCCACAGGATCGCTCTCACCCGTAATAAAGGACTCGTTCATCACACAATTGCCTTTAACTACAACGCCGTCAACAGCCGCAGTCTCTCCCGAACGAAGCAAAATACAATCACCCTTATGTAAATCAAACGGTGACACAACAGTCCCGTCCGTGCGTGATACAGTTTGCGGAACCATATCAATGAGTGAATTCACTGAATCATCCGTACCGCGTCTCGACTTGGCATCAATAAGTCTTCCCAGCGTAACAACAGTAAGAACCATCACAGAACCGCCGAACATGACTTCATTCCCGATAAAACAGCATATGAGATTATATATAAAGCTGCTGCCGCTGCCGAGTGCCACAAGAGAATCCATATTAGGCGAGCCCTTGAAAAGATGCTTAAAGCCCACAATAAAAAAATCTATATTGGTAATCAGAATTATCAGCGCAAGAATCAACTGCACCCAGCTCGGTCCCTTCATATATGCAATAATCTCGAGCGGAATCAAAACGGCAAGTGAGAAATAAAATCTTACACGAAGCTTGTGAATCTCATGCGTCCTTGCTTTGGCCTGAGCCTCGCGTCGTGTTTTGAAGGTTTCCGTATTCTGTTCCGCCCTGTATCCGGCTTTAGCTATTACGCGCGGAAGTTCCTGTATAAGTGCCGCATCCCACGAATCCTCACAGATTACGGTCATCTGTGCAGACACCAAATTAACACTGAAATTTGTTGTATCGTCTATATGAAGTTCATCCAAACGTTTGGAAACGGCAGCTTCCACCCTTGCCTTACATGCGGCGCAATTCATACCATAGACATTAAATTTCAATTTTGACATCTTTTTTCTCCTTCATTCCCCTTTTCGAAAAAAGGTGAAAATCACTTTACTGATAACTAGCATTATACTCTAAGATTTCTTAAAAATTTGCTCGAAAAGTGGCTTTTTTTGAGTGAATTTTCTCGGCTGAAACTATATAATATATTCGGTGTGCGGTATTTTATGTACACGCTATTTTACTCGAAAGGGGTTAACATACATGATTAAGACACATGAAGTTGAGCAAATGACTTGCGTAGCAAAGGGCTGCAATCATGGACCTGCTCCGATTCCGGAGGAAGGCAAATGGATTCAGGCTAAAGAGATCAAAGATATTTCCGGTTATACACACGGTATCGGCTGGTGTGCTCCACAGCAGGGTACATGTAAGCTTTCTTTGAACATTAAGGAAGGCGTTATCCAGGAGGCTTTGGTTGAGACAATCGGTTGTACCGGTATGACACATTCAGCTGCTATGGCAGGTGAGATTCTCCCGGGCAAGACAATTCTTGAGGCTTTGAATACAGACCTCGTTTGCGATGCTATCAACACAGCTATGCGTGAATTGTTCCTCCAGATTGTATACGGTCGTTCACAGTCTGCATTCTCAGAGGGCGGTCTCTCTATCGGTGCAGGTCTTGAGGACTTAGGTAAGGGCTTACGTTCACAGACAGGTACAATCTTCTCTACTCTTGAGAAGGGACCTCGTTACTTGGAGCTTACAGAAGGTTACATCGTAAAGCTCGCTTTGGATAAGGATGATCAGATTATCGGTTACCAGTACTTGAAGATTGGACCAATGCTTGATCAGATTAAGGGTGGTAAGGACGCTAACGAAGCATACAAGGATAACCTTGGTACTTACGGTAGATTCGCTGAGGCTGCTCGTTACATCGATCCACGTAAAGAGTAATTGAGGAAGGAGAATTATCACTATGGCATTGTTTGAAAGCTATGACAGAAGAATAAATCAAATCAACAAGGCACTCAACGATAACGGTATTTCTTCAATCGAAGAGGCTAAGAAGATTTGTGATGAGAAGGGTATTGACCCTTATAAGATTTGTGAAGATACACAGAACATTTGCTTCGAGAACGCTAAGTGGGCTTACGTTGTAGGTGCTGCTATCGCTATCAAGAAGGGTTGCACAAAGGCTGCTGACGCTGCTGAGGCAATCGGAATCGGCCTTCAGGCTTTCTGTATTCCGGGCACAGTTGCTGACGACCGTAAGGTTGGTCTCGGACACGGTAACCTCGCTGCTATGCTTCTCCGTGAGGAGACAAAGTGCTTCGCATTCCTCGCAGGCCACGAGTCTTTCGCTGCTGCTGAGGGTGCTATCAAAATTGCAGAGATGGCTAACAAGGTTCGTACAAACCCACTCAATGTTATCCTCGACGGTCTTGGAAAAGACGCTGCTTTCATTATCTCACGTATCAACGGTTTTACATATGTACAGACACAGTTCGACTACTATACAGGTGAGCTTAAGGTAGTTAAGGAGACTCCTTATTCTAACGGTCCACGTGCTAAGGTTCGTTGCTACGGCGCTGACGATGTACGTGAAGGTGTTGCTATTCTCTGGGCTAACGACGTAGACGTTTCTATCACAGGTAACTCTACCAACCCAACAAGATTCCAGCATCCTGTTGCAGGTACATATAAGAAGGAGCGTATTGCTGCCGGCAAGAAGTACTTCTCAGTTGCTTCAGGCGGTGGGACAGGTCGAACACTCCATCCGGATAACATGGCTGCAGGTCCTGCTTCTTACGGTATGACTGATACTATGGGTCGTATGCACTCAGATGCTCAGTTCGCAGGTTCATCTTCTGTTCCTGCTCACGTTGAGATGATGGGCTTCCTCGGTATGGGTAACAACCCAATGGTTGGTGCTTCAGTTGCTGTTGCAGTTGCTGTTGAGGAGTGCATGAAGTAATTTACTTCACTTCATTGTTTATAAATTTAATCGCGTTCTGCTTGAGTTTTTTCATTGCTCAGGCAGGACGTTTTTTTGTAGTAAGTTTTGCAAACTTGTTGTTCCCTCTTTTCGAAAAGGAAAAAACTACTAAATTGTCGTTTTTCAGCGCATTTTGTCGGAAAAACGTCGTATTTTTTCAGTTGGAAAATTCTTAAAATAAGATTATAACTTTTTCTTATGGAGGACAGCCAATGACAGATTACAGAAGTTTCTTTTGCGAACACTACATAGCGCTTATGATTAACTATTGGGAAATGCTGCTTAATGATATGCCGAAGTTCAAGTTAATTGAAAGAAAAGTAAATGATGATACAGTCTCGTGCATACGAATAATGCACACCAATTCAATCTCTCACGAATACTACTTAAAAACTGAAAAAGGACAGCAAGCGTATCGTACATATTCAAATCGAGAACAAATAAGCAAAAACATCAGGGATTACCGTAACCTTTGGACTTGCAAAACTTCAAAACCAGTTCCTACCATCAGTAAATCTATTATCAACATGCTGATGCACGACAGCTCAGCATTCAATGATATTGAATACTATAACAAGTTAACATCAGAATCAGCACGAAATATATATGGTATACAAAATCACACATTAATTTATAAAGGAATGCCCATGCGTTCAAAACTCGAAAGGGATGTTGCAAAAATTCTGGATTCTCTGAATCTGGATTACAAGTACGAACCACAAATTGAATTGTTTGAAAAAAGCAAATTCACAGATTTTTTTATAGCAATACCAATAATTAACAAGTGCTTTCCATGTGAAGTAGCAGGCATGCTTGATAATGAAGGATACTACAACAAATTCCAGAGTGATCTCTCCAGTTATACAGCAAGCAAATACATTATCGGTCGCAATTTACTAATTATCGGAGAAACCAGTTATTCACCTATAAGTACAACAATGATAGCAGCATTAATATGTAGTTTCATAAATAACCAAATAGAAGAAATGATTACTAATAATAACATCATTTTATAACTATTATGCAAATCTCACCCTTGGGTGAGAAAATCGGCTGTTTTTGGTGAGATTCTGTTGTCTGACCTGAACGCGCCCGGCTCAAGCATCTACTGTAAACTAAATCTCACCAAAATCGAGGAAAAATCTCACCCTTGGGTGAGAAAATCGGCTGTTTTTGGTGAGATTCTGTTGTCAGAGCTGACGCGCCAGGCTCAAGCATCTACTGTAAACTAAATCTCACTAAAATCGAGGAAAAATCTCACCCTCGGGTGAGAAAATCGGCTGTTTTTGGTGAGATTCTGTTGTCAGAGCTGACGCGCCCGGTTCAAGCATCTACTGTAAACTAAATCTCACTAAAATCGAGGAAAAATCTCACCCTTGGGTGAGAAAATCGGCTGTTTTTGGTGAGATTC
>JAZLGO010000108.1:0-8621 GCA_045616305.1 Saccharofermentans sp.
GGCAAAGAGAATGTTGCTACAGAATACACTTTGCTGGCAATAGCGTTTGATCTGAACAAACTCCACAACCGAATACAAAGCAGAAGGATCGGGCAAGCACTTTTCCCACTATCAGAATCAGCTTAAAAAAGAAAAAACGCTCCAGAAACTCTCCTGAGCCGGCGTTAGCATGCTCGGAAATCAAGTTATCTACAAAATACGCCCCTGAAGACAGTTTTTTACAATATTCTGCGCTCTTTTGTGCCGTGTTATGAACAAAATAAAAGGGTTGCCTCTAAGTGAAATAATCACTTTTGAGACAGCCCCGCTTTTTTTGCGTGAGAAAGAAGAGGAACATGGGGAGTTTTTTCGATATGTATTATTTGAGGAGAGGCCTCCTCTTATGAATATGGGAATTATCTACCTACATTTGTTACTTGAAGTGATCCTCTTCTTAGGAGATATTTGCGTACGAAAACAAAAATTGATGCGCCGACAAGAAGTACTGTCAAAATCATGCTGCATATAGTGATTACCGGATACAGGTTGTTGTATCCTTCACCGACGTGACTTATGAATACACCTAAGACAGCCCAGGCTGTTACGAGGGCGAAGACGATGTCCTTTTGAGCCAGAAGTCTTTTGACTGCATATGCGCTTAAGCCGACAAGGCCTGCGATGGTGATGATGACTGCATTTGCTTCAAGATGCAACTGCGGGATAAGATACGAGAGCATTACTACCAGGGATACGAGTGTTGCCGCCGTGATCCATGCATAATATATTCGAAAAGATAATCTGCAAATATACGAATTATTCTGGTCGCGTGACACGCTGCCCGCACTGCCCGCACTGCCCACGCTGCCCGCACTGCCCACGCCACCGCCGATGTTGCTGCCCACGCTGTCGCCGACGCCGCCGACGCCGCTGTTCCATCGTGCCCGGATGCTGCGTGTCCCAAAGTTGCGATTGTCGATGATTTTGAGTACAACCCACAAAGCAGCGATCAGTATAAAGGATACAATAATCATTTCGAATTGCCATGCAAGAATCCAGGCGATGTTGAGACCGCATGACAGGGCAAACATGTAGCCGAGAGAGGCTGTGTCGTTATTATCTACTATTACTGCCTGAAGAAAAACAAATGTGCCGAGTAATAAATATATGAGTCCCCATATGCCGAAAGTTATGCCTGCAGGGGTGATGAGAGTCGGATACATTGCTGAGACCTCGGCCGTGGTCAAGCCGCCTATGGGAAGGACGTTCGCCAGTATGTTGATTGCGACCATCGCAATGAAAGCAAATAGATTCAGAAGTTTGTTCATAATAGAATACCTCGTTTGTTGTTTATTTTGTTTAAGCTTTTCGAGAAGTACATGTACTGAGTAAAGAATACGATTTGAGTGCATAAGTACAAGACGCACAAACGAAGCGAGACTTCATTTATGAAGGTGGCGACAATTATCTTAATGGAATATAATTATCCCGGTAATAATTTACGGAGGATACAGCGTATGGACAATATGCCGAATATAATGAGTCTTAATTCAAGTGATTTGATTGAGTGGATGCGTAAACGTAAGAAATTTCTGGGGTTGACCAATGCCAAGCTGTCGGAATTGTCTAATGTTCCTGAGGGTACGATAGACAGAATTCTGTCGCAGCATTATACTGAGTTTCGCTATAGCAGCATTCAGCCGCTTATGGCAGTGTTAATCGGACTTCAGGAGAAAATTCCTGCGCCGGACCCTAATGATTCCGAACAGAATTCCTATTATTACGATACAATAGAGGGGTATAAGCTGGCCATTGAGAATAAGAATCATCAAATAGCGGAGATGAAAATTGCAATAGAACAGCTTACCAAAGAGGTTGCTTTTCTGAAGAATGCATACGAGGACAGGACAAGGATGCTTCAAGAGTCTATTAATCATCGAAAATGGATGGAAAAGCTTATTGATGACCTGCGAGATGCAAAATGATTTATGAGGAGATAAGATTTATGAAAAGGTTTATATCATTTATATTAATAGGCTCGCTTGCTGTTGCCGGAACGGGCTGCAGTAAAGGCGCGGCAAACGGAGCGGGCGAAAGTGACGTTGCGGACGCTTCGTCAGGCGGTGCTTCGGCGGCTTCCGTCATTACGGTAGTGACAAATGCGGATTCGCAGATGCCGACGGTGCTTGAGCTGCCTGCTTCGTCAGAAGTAAAAGCAATTGAAGATATTGTTATTTTATATACAAATGATGTGCATTGTGCTGTTGAGGATAACCTTGGTTACAGGTCGGTGGAGGTTATGAAGAATACATTGGAGAGTGCAGGAAAGAGCGTCATTCTTGTAGACAGCGGTGATTACATTCAGGGCGATTATATAGGCTCGCTTACAGACGGTGAGGCCATAGTAAAAATAATGAATTCACTCGGTTATGATGCTGCGGCTGTCGGTAATCATGAGTTTGACTATGGAATTGACAAACTTGAAGAGCTTTCTTCTATGGCTGATTTCGATTTTATAAGCTGTAATTTTATGGATAAGGAAACAGGGAATACGGTTTTTAAGCCATATTCAATGGTGGAATGCGACGGTGTTAAATTTGCATTTATAGGTATCTCTACACCTGATACGTTTAAATCCTCTACTCCTGCATATTTTCAGGATGAGAACGGAAATTTTATTTATGATATGTGCGGTGATGAGACCGGCGACCTTCTGGCACAGACTGTAACGCGGACAGCGGCTCAGGCTCGTGAGGACGGCGCTGATTATGTAATAGCCTTGTCTCATCTCGGTATAGAGATGACTTTGTCACCATATACTTCTGCTGAATTAATTCCCAAAATCTCCGGCGTCGATGCTTATCTGGACGGTCATTCTCATTCGACTGTTGATAATAACAAAGTCAAGGATGCCGACGGCCACGCAGTTCCTGTAAGCCAGACCGGTTCAAAGCTCAGCAGCATCGGTATGCTTACTTTTGATGAGAACGGCGCTATCTCTACAACACTTGTTGACTGTGCCGAGGTTGAAGCTGTGATAGATGAAGAGGTAAGCGTTTTGGATAAAGAATTGGATGTTGTAATCGGTAAAACAGATTTTCCTTTGATAATAAATGATCCTTCAAGCGGCAATCGTATAGTAAGACTTGCGGAGACAAATCTTGGTGATTTTGTAACTGACGCAATTCGCGATTACACAGGTGCCGACATCGCAATTATCAACGGCGGCGGAATCCGTGCAGACTTGCCTTTCGGTGATATAACCAATCGTAATATTCAAAGTATTTTGCCTTTCAACAATGAAGTCAGCATGATCTCATGTTCCGGACAGCAGATTCTTGATGCTCTGGAGTATTCAGTAATATATTATCCTAATGAATTCGGAGGCTTCTTACAGGTATCCGGTTTAACCTTTGATGTTGACGTTGACGTTTCGAGCGGTGTTGTAGTAGATGACATGGGTATGTTTGTCGGAATAGAAGGCGACAGCAGACGTGTATCAAATGTTATGGTCAACGGTGAGCCTCTTGATCCCGCGCGACAGTATACTCTCGGCGGCATATCCTATACGCTTCTCAATTCAGGTGACGGTTATACTATGTTCTCCGACTGTGAGATTCTGTTATCTTCTTCAATCACTGATAATCGCATGTTGGTTGAATACATCACCGATAAGCTTGTCGGCGTAATAAGCGAAGATTATTCCGACCCGTACGGGCAGGGGAGAATTAATTTTACATAAAGCATAATTATTCCTTTTCGAAAAGCTTAGTTTACCGACGATCGCACCGGCGTCTGCTTCGGTAATGAATTTTCTTTGCAAAAAATGTGTTTCTCTCTGCACGAAGCAATTGAAAATTACAGTACTATAATTATACTGATAAATGAAGATATTTAGGTTAGGAGGACGAAAATGAGATTCAAGAGATTTTTTTCATTTTTGCTGACATTGGCTATGGTTTTAACTTTAATGCCAATGACAGTTTGGGGGGACGGAACCGTTAAACCATGTGCAAGGTTTGATGAAACAACAGGAGTGTTAACTCTTTATGACGAAGTAACATTAGACGGACTTTCGGGATATAAAAACAATAAGAAAGTAAAATCTGTTGTTGCTGAGAAAGGAGCATATCTGAATAATGGCGTCGGCGTATTCAGTGACATTTATGCGGAGACAATGGATTTAACTAATCTTGATACCTCTAATGTGGTGGATATGTCAGAAATGTTTTCCGAATGTGCTAATCTTACATCACTTAACATAGCCGATTGGGATACCTCGAAAGTAGAAAACATGGCGTATATGTTTGAGAAATGTAACAAACTCCAATCTTTGGATTTATCAGGTTGGAACACTTCAAATGTAAAGAATATGAGTGAAATGTTTGCCTGTGGTGTAATGGAAGACACAATTTATTATGATGTACTGATTTCGGATTTGACATCTATTAAATTCGGTAAGAATTGGAATACATCCAAGGTCGAGAACATGAGTAGAATGTTTGCCGGATGCTCCAATCTGCCTTCTGTTGATTTATCCGGATTTGACACATCATCAGTTAGAGATATGTCATTTATGTTTGGCTGTTGCATAAGTCTTACTTCCATTGACTTATCAAAATTTGATACTTCTGATGTTAGAAACATGGAAGGTATGTTCTTTGAATGTGCCGGATTAACATCAATTGATGTGTCAGGCTTTGATACCTCTGAAGTTACAAGTATGATGGCTATGTTTTTTACAGGTGTTAACAGAGTTAAAGAGGATGAAGTAGTATCTGCTTTGACTTCAATTAAATTCGGAGATAAATGGAATACTTCCAAAGTAACTGATATGATGGGCATGTTTGGTGCTTGTACTAATTTGAAAACAATTGATTTGTCAAAATTTGATACATCAAATGTAACAGATATGGAAGCTATGTTTGCCGAGTGTAGTTCACTTACCTCTTTGGATTTATCTTCATTTGACACAGCCAATCTTGCTTTAATAGATTGGAACTGGGGCCCGCTTGAGATGATGTTTTATGATTGTGGCAGCCTTACTACAATCTATGCAGGTGATTCCTGGAAATTGTCGGATGAGATTGTGGATAATTCATGTGATGTATTTATTGGATGTGTAAATCTTGTCGGAGGAGCCGGAACAGCTTATGCAGATACTCAAGATAAGTGTGAAGAAAAGTATAATTCAATTTATGATGCATTCTTAGCTCGAATTGACGAAGGTGCTTCTAATCCGGGTTACTTTACTGATGTTGCGAATAAACCTACACCAAGCTCGAATCCTACACCAAGCTCGAATCCTACACCAAGTACAAATCCGACACCAAGCTCGAATCCTACGCCAAGTACAAACCCTACACCGAGCACAAACCCTACACCGGGTATAAACCCAATCCCTACTCCGGATCCTGAGCTTAGTGTAGGCGACTTTATAAATCGTTGCTACAATGTAGCTCTCGGACGTGATGCAGATGAAGCAGGTTATAACTACTGGGTAGACAGCCTTACAAATGGTCAGGCCTGTGGTAGCCAGGTAGGATATGGCTTTATCTTCAGTGAAGAATACATAAACAAGAACAGAACAAATGAAGAATTCGTAAATGATATGTACGCTATGTACTTCGGTCGTGAAGCGGATGAGGCAGGATTTAAGTATTGGGTTGATATGCTTGAAGGCGGCGCTTCCCGTGAAGATATCATGGCAGGCTTTGCTAACTCAGAAGAGTTCTTCAATTTGTGTGCTAGGTACGGTGTTGTCTGCGGAACTTACATGGTAGGTGTTTCAAATGAACAGCAGGGCGGAGTTAACTGCTTCGTAGCAAGACTTTACAAGGTATGCCTGAACAGACTCCCTGATCAGGGCGGCCAGGCAGGCTGGGTATTAAAGCTCATGAACGGCGAAGTAACAGGTTCAAGTTGTAGCTACGGATTTGTATTCAGCCCTGAGTTTATCAATATGAATCTTGATAACACGAACTACGTAAAGTATATGTACAATGCGTTCTTCGGTCGTGAGGCTGATGAAGCCGGCTTAGCATATTGGGCAGATATGCTTAACGCAGGAACAGCAACTCGTGAAGATGTTTTTGCAGGCTTTACAGGTTCGGCAGAGTTTGCTAATTTGTGTGCAGGATACGGAATAAATCCGTAAAGCGGCATTGAATAGTTAAAGTTAAACGGCTGTCTCAAATGAGAATTTGCATTTGAAGTGAACCCCCAAAGTTGGACAACAATTTTGGGGGGGCACTTCATTTTGAGACAGTCTTTTTCTTATGCTGTATATTCATATTTTCGATAAGGCGGAAGAGTACTTCGCGTAATGTTTTAGTTATATTATGCTGCCACCCAAATGATGTCATAAGCAATTCTTCTCAAATAAGTGTCACCGTAGTCTTCAAGGTCAATGCCGTTTATTGTGCTGCTGTTAATGCGACTGACGATTGAGAGGCTCTTTATGCCTTCAGGAAGATTCTCGATAATATTGTGGATTGCGATGTGTGCATATAATTCTTTTGCGATTCCGTTTACTGTCATACCAACGATTTCATCATTGTCACGGATTGCTTCAGCTGCATTGATGCAATCCTCTTTATTCATGTCGATTGCGTCGATTGCGATATTCATTGTTCCGATTTCATCATGCTCTACAAAGTCAGCTGCTTTGTAATTATTAAGTGTGATTCCTGAGAAAATGCTTAAGATAATTGTTACGATTGAGATAAATGATTTCATTGTTTTGTCCTCCGTTGTTTCACGTTTTTCTTATGTACTAAGTCTATTCTTTGGGGCACTTTTCAGAAATCGATGCCGCTTACAGTGTTCTAACAGATTTGTAAGATTGCTGTTATTTACTGTAAGAATTCTCGAAAAGCGGACAAAACAGCCATAAATTATTCATAAAAAATCCAACACTCCGCTTGGCGTGTTGGATTTCTTAAACGCAGTTTCAACGCTGCTGTGCTGTGTAAGTGCTCGCGACAGCGACTTCGTACACTAATGGCACCACTTGGTTCGGCAGGCTCCGAGCCTCGTTGCCGTCATTGACGCATGTAACAATGTTACACTCATTATAATTAGTTATGTGCCGACTCAGTTTTCCTTTTCGAAAAGGGGAATTCAATGTTAAGATAGAAATAAATAAAATATTGAGGTGTAGATTATGAGCGAATATAAAATTATTGACTTAAGAGAGCGACCGATATTGAAGGAGAAGGCCGCAGAGTGGTTTCATGCGAAATGGGGAGTGCCTACAGAGGCATACCTCGAATGCATGGAAAGCTATTTGAGCGGTGAGACAGATTACGGTTGGTTTTTGTGTTTGGACAATGAGACAATTATAGGCGGACTCGGTGTTATAGAAAATGATTTTCATGACCGCAAGGATTTAACCCCGAATGTATGTGCCGTTTATACGGAAGAGGCCTATAGATGTCAGGGTATAGCAGGAAAATTACTCGACTTTGTTGTAGATATATGCAGGTCCAGGGGAATAGAGCCTTTGTATTTGGTAACAGATCATACAAATTTCTATGAGAGATACGGATGGGAATTTTTGTGTATGGTTCAGGGCGACGAGGAACCTGAGATGACAAGAATGTATATACACAGATAATGCATCTTATTAATGTGAGGAGAATTATATGCGCGTTTTTATGAATGGCGGCGGATCAGGGAAAGAAACAGAGATTGCCTGCAAGCGTCTGAATGAAGTAATAGACCACAGTAAGCCGATTTTGTATATTCCGATTGCCTTGGATGAGTCCCGGTATCCGGGATGCATGGACTTTATCACGAAGGAACTGGCCGAAGTAACTGTTCCCGAAATCATTATGAAGACAGATGCCGGCAAAATTGCCGCAAGCAATCTGGACGATTTCAGTGCTGTTTTCATCGGCGGCGGCAACACATATAAGCTTCTCAAAGAATTAAAAGACAGCAAAGCATTTGATAATCTTGCAGGTTATCTGAAACGAGACGGAATAATCTTCGGCGGAAGTGCCGGAGCTATTATTTTGGGAGCTTCAATCGAGGTAGCAGAATTTGAAGATGTAAATGAAGTGGGCCTGACAGACCTTGAAGGATTCAATGTCTTTGAGGACGTTTCGCTGTTCTGTCATTATAAGGGAACCAAAGAAAGTATAGAGTTCATCAAGAAGCTTAATACGAAAATGCCTATTCATGTACTGACCGAGGAAACCACTCTTTTCTTAAACGGTAGCGAGCTTGAAGTATTCGGAACCGGCTATTATACGGATGTTGACGCTTTAGTTTAGACATAGCTTGAAGAAGCCCTTTCTCTTGAACGATGCATGTGTGTGTGCTCGGGCGTGCTCGGTGCGTGCTCGGTGCGTGCTCGGTGCGGCGGCCGACAAAATCTCACCAAAAACGGCCATTTTTCTCACCCAAGGGTGAGATTTTCCCTCGATTTTGGTGAGATTTGCTTCGCAGGACTCGGCGTGTGTGGGCAGCGGTGCAGCGGCCGACAAAATCTCACTAAAAACGGCCATTTTTCTCACCCAAGGGTGAGATTTTTCCTCGATTTTGGTGAGATTTGCTTTGAGGGACTCGGCGCGTGCGGACAGCGGTGCGGCGGCCGACAAAATCTCACCAAAAACGGCCATTTTTCTCACCCAAGGGTG
>JAZLGO010000109.1:0-7461 GCA_045616305.1 Saccharofermentans sp.
CTCATTTGCTTTATTAAAAAACTTCACGCAAAAGGATGATTTTGTTAAATTGATTCCGTCATTGGTTCAGTTAAAAACAAAAAACACTTTTCCGGCCAAACTTTCGGGCACTCGTGTAAGAGCATGTGTAAGTATCAATAATTCTCATAAAGAAGTTGGAGAGTTGCTTTTTACCGATTATGGCGTATCCGGTATTCTCGTAATGCAATTATCGGGAACACTTAACCGTTACTTTGCTTCACTCGGTGCTTATCCGGTTTTGTCAGCAGATTTATTACCTGACTATTCTTTTGAAGATATGATTACTCTTATTAATGCTCTTCGAGAGACAAAAATAGGCATGCGACAGGTAAGTATGGCCCTGCAGGGAATTATATTGTCTGAAGTAGTTTATGAGGTAATTAATGAATCTGATTATAAAGCTCTAAACACTAAAGCTTTATGCGATTTAAGCGATACAGAAATCAAACGTGTAATATCACTTCTTAAAGAATTAAAATTCAGAATCAGCGGTTCTATGGGATTTGATAATGCTCAGGTTACAAGCGGCGGACTTAAGCTTTCAAAAGTATCTGACAAGATGGAACTTGAAGGAACTGATAATCTCTATGTTATCGGTGAGATGCTTAATGTTGACGGTCCTTGCGGCGGATATAATCTTCAGTGGGCATGGTCCTCGGCCGTAGCTGCAGCCGGAGGTATATATGGAAAACTATGAAGTGAGTTTTAATGCTCATGAATTTCAAGCGATCCACGATAAATTTACACTTGAGAATAAAATTATTGAAAAATTCATTATAAAAAACAAACATGCTGAGTCAATTTTAAATGATTATTACTCACGAAAGACGAAGCTGGAATTATTAAAGAAATCCATTGATGCAAGACATAAACCCGATATAAAGATTATATATAAATTCAAGTTTATCCGAATTGCTGAATATGAAAAGCATATTAAGGAAATTAACAGCATTCTTAATCTCAACATTTCCGATAGAAGTGTCGGTCAACGACCTCTTGTTATAGGTATGGGACCGTGCGGTTTATTCGCTGCACTTGTTTTGGCACACAACGGATACAAACCGATATTACTTGAACGCGGAAGTTGTGTAGAAGAACGTATTCAAGATATAGATGCCATCAGAAAGCACTCTAAAATAAACGATAATTCAAATATTCAGTTCGGTGAGGGAGGTGCAGGTACATTCTCTGACGGTAAATTGTACTCAGGAGTTTCATCTGAATATAAGGAATTTATTCTACGCAAATTCGTCGAGAACGGTGCTCCCGATGACATTATTTATGACAGTAATCCTCATATCGGAACTGACATTCTGCAAAAAGTTATAGTAAATTTACGTGAAGAGATTATAAGATTCGGCGGAGAAGTACACTTTAATTCTCTTCTTAAGGATATTGTCACAGAGAACGGTTGCATATCTGAAGTTATCATAGAAAATCTTAAAACCAAAGTTATTGAATCAATTCGGACTGATTGTATTATTCTTGCAATCGGACACAGCAGTCGCGATACATTGCGTATGCTCAACAGCCACAACATTGTGCTTCAGAATAAACCTTTTGCCGTTGGTGTAAGAATAGAACATCTTCGTAAAAATATAGATATGAGTCAATACGGTTTTGACACATATGATTATGATTTACTGTCTGCTGCAAATTACAAACTTGCCGTAGATACCAAAACAGGCAAAAAACTATACACATTCTGTATGTGTCCCGGCGGTGAAGTAGTAGCTTCGCAGTCAGATTCCGAATCCGTTTGTACAAACGGAATGAGTTACAGGGCACGCAATCTGATAAATTCGAATTCTGCTCTTCTTGTACCTGTAGATGAAGATGATTACGGTCATAATATTCTGGATGGAATCAGATTCCAAGAAGATTTGGAACATAAAGCATTTATTGCCGGAGGACGTAAAGGCTTTGCACCTGTAATGACCTATAAAGCTCTGAAAGAAAATACCGATGAATTCGAATTCGGTGAAGTAATTCCTTCATTTCTGCCTGGAACTGCTAAAAGTAATTTCAGTATAATATTTAATCATATAATTAGTGAGACTTTAGTTGACGGTATCAGTAAGATGGGACGTAAAATTAAAGGCTTCGATTCTGATGATGCCGTATTAACTGCTGTCGAAGCCAGAAGTTCCTCTCCTGTAAGGATTCTCAGAGATTCCGAGACAAGAGAAAGCGTAAGTATTAGAGGTCTTTATCCTGCCGGCGAAGGTGCAGGATATGCAGGCGGAATCATGTCTTCTGCAATAGACGGAATTAAGACTGCATTAAAAATTATCAATAGGGAGGCAGAATAAAATGAAACTTATTGTAAACGGATGTTCCGGAGGTTATCCTTCTTCATCAAGAGCATGTTCATCTTATCTTCTCAAAGTAAACGGAAAAAATATAGTTTTTGATTTGGGACCGGGTTCGTTGATTAATCTTCAGAAAAACATAGATATAGAAGAGATTGACTTAATTGTTTTATCGCATCTTCACTATGACCATTATTCAGATTTACTTTCAATGAGTTATTCATCAGGAATGCGTGCCAAAAGCAATATTTCCGTTAATAAAATCCCGATTATTTTTCCTTTTAATGATAACACCGATTCATTTATTCGCACCTCAGACAGATTTGAAGCAATAAATTTAAAAGAGAACATCGTTTTTGAATTTGAAGGAATCAAATTCGAGTTTTTTATTACAAGCCATCCGGTTGAGTGCTATGCTGTCCGTCTTTCATTCGGCGACAAGATTTTCGCTTATTCAGGAGATATGAGTTATACTACTCCTAATATAGATTCCATTTTCGAAAATGCTGATTTAGCGGTCTTAGATTGCGGAGAACTTGATTTCTATAACAGAACGCAGAAAGCACATCTAACCCCTAAGGAATGTTATTCCGTATGCAACAGAAATAATGTAAAAAAGGCTATTCTCGGTCACATAATACCTCATTATTCCATCGAAAAGTATAATGAAGAATGCTTTAATTTACCTGAATGGAATTATATAATTGCAAAGGATAATGATTTATTTGAAATATAAGGAGTACTGATATGACACAGAAAAATACAGCTATAGTTACTGTTTTGGGCAAAGACAGAGTCGGAATAATTGCTTCGATTTCATCGGTTCTTGCCGAAATGAATATTAATATAAAGGATATCTCTCAGACTATTCTTGATGATATTTTTACTATGGTTATGCTTGTGGATTTAAATAATGTAAATATTGAGCATTCAGGTATAGTTGAGAAACTGGATAAAACCGGTGAAGAACTCGGAGTAAAAATCACAATTCAGCATACCGATCTTTTTAATGCAATGCACCGTATCTGATTCGAGGTTATATAAATATGATTACTGATTTTGAAGTTCTTGAGACGATGAAGATGTTTACCGAACAGCATCTTGATATTCGTACTATTACTATGGGCATTTCTCTTATGGATTGTGCCGATGAAGATGTAAACAAGGCCTGTGCCAAAATATATGACAAGATTTGCAGATATGCAAAAAATCTTGTTCAGGTAGGTGAAGATATCTCAAAGAAATATCGTGTTCCTATTATAAATAAAAGAATATCTGTTACGCCTATTTCAATTGTTGCAGCAGCATCTAAGACAGATGATTATACGCCTTTTGCAGTTGCTTTGGATAAAGCTGCAAAAACTTGCGGTGTAAATTTTGTCGGCGGCTTCTCTGCATTGGTTCAAAAAGGATACACTAATTCAGATATTAAACTTATTAATTCGATTCCTGAAGCACTTGCTACAACTGATTTTGTTTGTTCCAGTGTAAATCTTGCTTCAACCAGGACCGGTATTAATATGGATGCAGTTAAGGATATGGGTAATATTATTAAGAAAACTGCAGAGCGAACAGCTGACCGAGATGCTATCGGTTGTGCTAAACTCGTTGTTTTTGCCAATGCTCCTGAAGACAATCCGTTTATGGCCGGTGCATTCCTTGGTACAGGTGAACCGGAATGCGTTATAAATGTAGGTATTTCAGGTCCAGGTGTTGTTAAACATGCCTTAGAATCTGTTAAAGGACAAGATCTCGGTGTTGTTGCAGAGACGATAAAAAAAGCGGCTTTTAAGATTACAAGAGTAGGTGAGCTTGTTGCTCGTGAAGCATCAGAGAGACTTAATGTACCGTTCGGAATAATTGATTTGTCTTTGGCACCTACACCTGAAGTAGGTGACTCTGTTGCCAGACTTCTTGAAGAATTCGGTCTTGAAGAATGCGGCGGTTGGGGAACTACTGCGTGCCTTGCCATGCTTAACGATGCAGTTAAAAAAGGCGGTACAATGGCTTCATCTTTTGTAGGTGGTTTATCCGGTGCTTTTATTCCGGTATCTGAAGATGAAGGTATGATTGCCGCAGCAAAATCCGGCGGCTTACGTCTTGAGAAACTTGAAGCAATGACTTGCGTTTGTTCTGTAGGTCTTGATATGATAGCAATCCCGGGGGATACATCATCTGCTGTTATTTCAGGTATTATCGCTGATGAGATGGCTCTCGGAACATTTAACAATAAAACAACGGCAGTAAGACTTATACCGGTCCCGGGTAAGACTGTCGGTGATGAAGTTGTATTCGGAGGACTTCTCGGTTCGGCTCCGATTATGTCTGTAAACAACAAATCATGTGCCGAATTTATTAACAGAGGAGGAAGAATTCCTGCTCCGATTCACAGCATGCGTAACTAATTAACCAAATTAATGTTTTAATATTTCGATTTTTATATTATAATAGGCTTTGGTTGTAAGGAGTGTAGTGTGTAGATTGATATACCGAAAGTCATTGTTCTTCGATATATGAATCTACGAACTACCTCCGGATTTAAAATTTTTTTTAAGGAGGAAATCATGGAAAAGATTTTCGAGACTATGATTGCCGGTCGTAAGTTCATTGCGAAGACCGGTAAAATTGCTCAGTTTGCAAATGGTGCCGTTATGGCACAGTATGGTGATACAGTAGTTCTTTCAACTGTAACTGCTGCACCGGAACCTAAGGAAGGTATTGACTTCTTCCCACTTTCTGTTGACTTTGAAGAAAAGCAGTATGCGGTAGGAAAGATTCCGGGCGGATTTATTAAGAGAGAGGGAAGACCTACAGAGAAGGCTATTCTTACATCTCGTGTAATTGACCGTCCTATTCGTCCTTTGTTCCCAAAGGATTTAAGAAATGATGTAGTAGTATCAAACCTTGTTATGTCTGTTGATCAGGATTGTTCACCTGAAATTACAGCAATGATCGGTACATCAATTGCTATTGCAATTTCTGATATTCCTTGGAAGGGACCTATCGGTGGCGTTGTTCTCGGTTTGATTGACGGTAAGACAGTTATCAACCCAACTCTTGAAGAGAGAGCTAAGTCAGATATGTACGTAACTCTCGCCGGTACATTAGACAAGATTTGTATGGTTGAGGCAGGTGCTAATGAGGTTCCTGACGAAGTTATGCTTCAGTCTATTGCTGACGGTCATGAAGTTATTAAAGAGATTTGTAAGTTCATTAACGGTATCGTTGCTGAAATCGGTAAGCCAAAGTTCGAGTATGCTTCTGCAGATGTACCTGAAGAAGTTTTCAGTATGATTAAGGAATTCGCATGGGACGATATGCGTAAGGCTGTTTTGTCTGATGACAAGAGCGTAAGAGACGCTAATGTTGCTGCATTAACCGAGAAGGTTACTGAGTTCATCACAGAGAAAGATGAAGAGCTTGTTAAGTATATTCCGGATTCTATTTATAGACTTGAGAAGAAGGTAGTCAGAGATTATCTTTTCCGTGAGCATGTACGTGTAGACGGACGTGCTTTGGATGAGATACGTCCTTTGTCATGTGACGTAGGACTTCTTCCTAGAGTTCACGGTTCATCATTCTTCCAGAGAGGTCAGACACAGGTAGTTAATGTTTGTACATTGGCTCCTTTGTCAGAGGCTCAGTCAATTGAGGGACTTGATGCAGGTGAGACATCTAAGAGATATATGCATCATTATAATTTCCCTGGCTATTCAGTAGGCGAGGCTAAGGCTTCCAGAAGCCCTGGACGTCGTGAGATCGGTCACGGTGCTCTTGCAGAGAGATCTCTTGTTCCGGTTCTTCCATCTGAAGAAGAGTTCCCATATGCAATCAGAACAGTATCTGAGATTACAATGTCTAACGGATCAACATCACAGGGTTCTGTTTGTGCATCAACTCTTTCACTTATGGATGCAGGTGTTCCGATTAAGCGTCCTGTTGCAGGAATTTCCTCCGGTTTGATTGTAAATGAAGAAGATGATAATGACTTCCTCGTATTTATGGATATTCAGGGTATCGAGGACTTCTTCGGTGATATGGACTTCAAGGTTGCAGGTACAACAGAAGGTATCACTTCTATTCAGGTTGATATTAAGGTTGAAGGTCTTTCACTTGACATCATTAAGGCAGCTTTTGCAATGACACGTAAGGGTAGACTTAAGATTATTGATGAGATTATTCTCCCAAGAATCTCTGCTCCTCGTGCAGAGCTTTCACAGTATGCTCCACGTATCATCTCAATGAATATTCCTGTAGATAAGATTCGTGAGGTTATCGGTACTGGCGGAAAGGTAATCAACAAGATTATTGCTGACACCGGCGCTGAGATTAACATTAATGATGATGGTAAGCTCTTTATTTCAACTCCTGATCTTGAAAAGGCTGATAAAGCCGTAAAGATTATTAACGGCATCATTGCAGATCCTGAAGTAGGTACAACATATACAGGTAAAGTTACACGTATTATGGATTTCGGTGCTTTCGTTGAATTCCTCCCTGGTAAGGAAGGTCTTGTACACATCTCCAAGCTCGCTTGGGAAAGAGTAGAGAAGGTTGAAGATGTTGTTAAGGAAGGCGATGAAGTTACTGTTAAGCTTGTAGAGATTGATAATCAGGGCAGACTTAATCTTTCTATTCGTGACTGCACAGAGAAGCCTGAGGGTTACGTAGAGGAAGAGCCACGTCGTCGTGACAATAACAGAGGCGGAAGAAATGATCGTAAGGGCGGTCGCGGTGGCTTCAATAAGCGTTTCGATAAAAAGTTCGATAACGATAATGACGGTGAGTCAGACGAGCCTGCAAAGGGAAGAAGAATAGAATTCTGATTTCTCAATATAGAATGAATTGATTTAACAGAAGAGTGTCTTACAGATTAATGTGAGGCACTCTCTTTATTTATCTTGATAAATATCATAAAAACTATATAATTATTATGCTAAAAAAAGTTTTAGGGAAATTTATTATGGACAAATTAAATGAGATTAAATGCAAATTCCGCTTTATCGGAACGCTGATTCCGACTTAGCGGTACGCAGTTCCGCTTCGTTCGGTACAGCATTAAAATAAACAGCATGCCGCCATATAAACGACATGCTGTTTTTAGTTAATCGGCACGTAGTGACGCTGT
>JAZLGO010000110.1:0-29196 GCA_045616305.1 Saccharofermentans sp.
TATGTATATATGAATTTTTATTTGCAAATGAACTTTTTGTTTAAGGTCGTGCAATTGTGAGGTGATTCAAATATGACTAAGAGAAGAATTCTATGCTTCGGTGATTCACTAACCTGGGGATATAATCCTGATACCGGGGAAAGATATGATGATGATACACGCTGGACCGGTATTCTTCAGAATTTACTTAATGATAAGGCAACGATTATCGAAGAAGGCCAAAACGGTCGTACTATAGCAACTGATGATCCGGCCGAAGGGGAGAAAAACGGGTTGAAATATATTGAACCGTGTATGGAAAGTCAGAAGCCTTTTGATGTAATTGTTATTATGCTTGGCTCTAATGATTTAAAGTGTAAGTTCAATTATGCGGCCATGGATATAGCAGGAGAGATGGAGATAATGATAAAAAAGGTTAAATCATATATCCATTTCAACATGAATGATTCTGCTGAGATTTTGCTTATCTCACCACCTCTCATAGGCAAGAATATAAGGAATTCATGGCTTGGTGATTCTTTTGGATATGAGAGAGCATGTGAGGTATCTTCTGATTTGGGTTCATGGTATGAGAAAATAGCGGCAAACTATGGCTGTTCCTATATAAAGGCAGCTGATTATATTACACCGTCTGATACTGACAGCTGTCATTTGACGATTGACGGAAATGCCGAACTTGCGCGTGTTATTTATAACAAGCTTATTTCAATGCTTAATATTTGAGGGTGAGGTGATATTTATGGATAAGTACATGGCTGAGGCAATAAAGGAAGCAAGAGACGGCTTCAAAAACGGACACGGAGGCCCGTTTGGCGCTGTGGTTGTTAAGGATGGTAAAATTATCGGGCGCGGACATAATTGTGTACTCAGTCAGCATGATTCTACTTGGCACGGTGAGATAGGTGCTATAAGGGACGCGGAAAGTAAGCTTGAAACTCATGATTTAAGCGGAACGATTCTTTATACTACCGGTGAACCGTGCAATATGTGCCTTACTGCTTGCATGTGGGCAAATATTGATAAGGTGTATTACGGTTGTACAATCAAGGATAATTCTCTTATAGGATTTCGTGACGGAAAATTTGATGATATTTTCGGCGGTCGTGATAAGCTTGGGGATTATCTTAATGAATTGGAGCGTGATGAGTGCCTGAAACTTTTTAAAGAATACAGTGATTCGGAGTGCGAGAGATACTGATACACATAGGTAAATAGGACTGTAAGGACTGTAAATCTGTGAACATAGATAAAAAACGTTAATAATTTTTGTTTTATTGTTAAAAAGTGGGTAAAAACGATTGCTTTACGTAAAAAGATTATATATAATACTTACGATTTACATGGTAGTAACTACCGATTAACTAGGAGGTAAATAACATGAATAAGACAGATTTAATCGAAGCTATTAAAGATAGTACTGGTCTTACTAAGGCTAAGTCAGCAGAGGCTTTAGATGCGGTAATCAATTCTATCAGCGATGCTATGGCTAAGGGTGATAAGGTTCAGCTCATCGGTTTCGGTACATTCGAGACACGTAAGCGTGCTGCTAGAGAGGGTAAGAACCCATCAACAGGCGCTAAGATTAAGATTGCTGCTTGCAAGGTTCCTGCTTTTAAGGCTGGTAAGGCATTGAAGGATAAGGTTAACGGTTAATTTATTGCCTTAACATTTATTTGTGCTATTTAGAAGGGTTGCTTTTATGCAACCCTTTTGTTTTACTTAGAATATACAGATGATTAGCAAAGGAGCATTATGAGAAGAGATAAGTGTAAATGCTTCAGATGTAAAACATGGGGGACAGATAATGACGGGTTATTCTCATTGTTCGGCGGCAGCGAGAAAACAAAGAAATGCTGCGGAAATTGTTCAGTATGTCCTGATCACTATGGTTATCGGTACGGTCGATGGTATTTCGGCAAGAATCACTCTTACGGCTGTGAGTTTGGCGGTAATAAAGAGGAGAAATGGTAAGATAAAATGAGTGAAGTTAAACTATATATGGCTCCTATGGAGGAGATAAGCGGATATGTTTTTCGCAATGTTCAACATGCTTTGTTCAGTGGTGCGGATAAATTCTTTTCACCGTTTATTACTCCTACGGAATCTATGAAACTTAAACCGCGGGAGAAGAAAGATATATGTAAAGAAAACAATAAAGGGATTCAGCTGGTCCCGCAGCTTCTGACTAATGATGCTGAACTCTTTATAAAGGGCGTTAAGCTTTTGAATGATATGGGGTACGAAGAAGTTAATTTTAATTTAGGCTGCCCGTCCAATACTGTAGCAAAGAAAGGCAAGGGAAGCGGATTTCTTTTATATCCTGATAAGCTGGATGCCTTTTTTGATGAAGTGTTTACTGTGTTTGGTAATGAGAAAATAGAAACGAAGATATCAGTTAAGACACGTTTGGGTTACGAGAATCCTGATGAGTTTATTAATATTTTACCGATATTCAACCGTTACAATATATCCGAATTGATAATACATCCTCGTGTTAAGACTGATATGTACGGTAATGAAGTCAGAGAACAGCTTTTCGAGTATGCCTATAGGGAAAGTAAAGCTAAGGTCTGTTATAACGGCGATATTTGTACAAAAGACGACTTTGTCAGAATTAATGTGAAGTATCCTGAAGCCAATGTGATGATTGGCAGGGGTGCAGTAGCTAATCCGGGAATTTTCAGAGAGATACGTACTGATAGAAAGATCAACAAAGAAGAACTTTTAAAATTCAACAACGTGCTTTTTGACGCTTATTCTGATTTATACGGCAGAAAGGATGCTTTCTTTAAATTGAAAGAAGTGTGGAATAATATGTCTCATATGTTTGATTGTGAACGATTAACACACAAGATTAAGATATCTAAATCACCTGAAGAAATGCTTGAACTGATTGATAAATTGATAAAAGAAGAAAGCATAGTGCGTTGAAGGAATGATTTATGAGTCATCTCGTTTTACATCGATTTTACAATAACAGGGTAACAGATTTTATATGGGTTGATTAAAATTAAAAAGAAACGAGGTGACAAAACATGGTTTACTGTGTTGAAGATGACAGCGGAATAAGAAATTTAATGCTATATACATTAGAAATGTCAGGTTTTAATGCTGTTGGCTTTGAAAGCTCTGTGGAGTTTTGGAAAGCAATAAACAGAGATAAGCCTGAATTGATTTTGTTGGATATAATGCTTCCGGGAGAAGACGGAATTACTATTTTGAAAAAATTGCGTTCTGAGCCCCAAACTGCTGATATACCGATTATTATGGCAAGTGCTAAAGGTACTGAGTATGATAAGGTTATAGGGCTGGATCTCGGAGCAGATGATTATCTTGCTAAGCCGTTTGGAATGATGGAAATGATTTCCCGTGTTAAGTCGGTACTTCGACGAACTGCTCCTCAAACAAACAGTATTTTCAAGTGCGGTGAGATAGAACTCAATGTTGAGAGACATACAGTAATGTTGTGCGGTAAAGAAATACAGTTAACTTTGAAAGAATATGATTTGCTTCATATTTTTATGCGCAACCAAGGAATAGTTCTTACTAGAGAGATTCTTTTGGAACGGGTGTGGGGAAAAGATTTTATCGGCGAGACCAGAACAATAGATGTGCATGTTGGTACATTGCGCAGTAAACTCGGAAGTGAAGGTAATCAAATAAAAACAATACGAGGTGTAGGTTACAGGATGGGGGAGTCAAATTGACATCAAAGATTTTTCGTGCTATTTGTTCAGTTGCCGTAGTGGTTTTTTTGGCTTCGTTTGTTTTTATCATGGGGGTTCTCTATAACTACTTTTCAAACAGACAAATGAAGAGCTTAAAGACTGAATTGATTCTTTGCTCTTCGGCTGTTGAGAGAGAGGGGTTGGATTATCTTGAGTCGTTGACAGACGGTGAATATCGCATAACTTGGATTTCTGAAGACGGTACGGTTATATTTGACAGCAAGGTGAAGAATGAACGTATGGAGAACCATTTGGAAAGAGAGGAAATCAGCGAAGCTCTCTTGACCGGCGACGGAGAGAGTGTACGACGTTCCGACACCTTGATGGAGAAACAGTTATATACGGCACATAAGCTGTCTGACGGTACAATTTTGAGGCTCTCTGAGTCTTATATGACGTTGTGGTCTTTAATATTTGCTATGGCACAACCTATAAGTATTGTGATTTTGATTGCGATAAGTTTGTCGTTAGGTCTGGCTTATAGTCTTTCCAAACAAGTTGTTAAACCGTTGAATGACATGGATTTGGAAAATATATCGATGGCAAACGGAGTTGAAGTCTATGAAGAGATTACGCCGTTGCTTAATAAAATCAGAATGCAACAGCAACAGTTAAAATTTCAGAAGAAAGAACTTGAGAAGAAACAGGAAGAGTTTGATACGGCTACATGTTATATGAATGAAGGCATTATTCTTCTGAGTGAGAGCGGTGTTATTTTAAGTATAAATCAATCTGCTTCAAAACTATTTGGTATCAGCAAATACAGTGTAGGTAAAGATTTACTGTTGTTTAACAGCGATTTTGAAATTCAGGAATTGCTGCGTATTACCACCGGCGGAACAAGATGTGAGAAGGTAATCTCAATAGATGAACGGGCTTATCAATTTAATGCCAGCCCTGTTATCAACGATGGAAAGGTCTCGGGTATAGCATTGATTATTTTTGATATAACTGAGAAGGAAATAGCTGAAGAGACGAGAAGAGAGTTTACGGCGAATGTATCTCATGAGTTAAAAACACCTTTGCAAAACATATCCGGAAACGCAGAATTACTTGCTAACGGTCTTGTACGAGATGAAGACGTGCCGCAATTTGCAGAAAATATATACAGTGAGACCAGAAGAATGATTACTCTTGTAGAAGATATAATTAAGCTTTCGCATATGGATGAGGGTTCGGAAGAGATGAATTATCAGGAAATTGATTTATATGAACTCGCAGAACTGACCGTTCGTAATCTTATGCCTGTTGCTCGGAATGCAAATATAGAACTTAACTTAATCGGTAGTGAAACCATAATGAATGGTGTTCCGCAAATGCTTTCCGGGATTATTTACAATCTTTGTGACAATGCTGTTAAGTATAATCGACCTGGCGGAAATGTGGATGTGAAGGTTGAATCGACGGAGTCAAGTGCGATTCTGACAGTAAGCGATACGGGAATAGGTATACCTGCAGATGTGCAAGGACGTGTTTTTGAACGTTTTTATCGTGTGGATAAAAGTCGTTCCAAAGCGGTCGGCGGAACCGGACTCGGTCTTTCTATAGTAAAGCATTCGGTTAAACTGCACGGTGGCGAGATTGAGATGCGAAGTATAGAGGATAAAGGAACAACAGTGATTATTACATTGCCTAAATCAGCAAAAGCGAATGAATGAAGCCGTGCGGCAGATAATATTTTACTTAGATTTTACATTGTGATGATAATAGATTTAACATAATTTAGCTACAATTTCGTTATCTTGAGAAATGAGAGAAGCTGTAATATGGATATTTTTAACGTATTATCGATGATTGGCGGTTTGTGCCTTTTTCTTTTCGGTATGAACTTGATGGGACAGGCATTGGAACGTCGTGCAGGCGGAAGAATGCATTCGATACTTACCAAAATGACAACCAATAAGTTTGCCGGTTTTGTGACAGGTTGTGGTATTACCGCTGTTATTCAGAGTTCTTCGGCTACTACTGTTATGGTAGTCGGTTTTGTAAACTCAGGCCTTATGTCGTTGAGTCAGGCAACCAATGTAATAATGGGTGCTAACGTAGGTACCACTATTACCGGTTGGATACTGTCTCTTGGCGGAATCAGCGGCGACAGTATGTGGATTCGCTTATTGAAACCGTCTTCATTTACACCGATTCTGGCTTTGATAGGAATAATATTATATATGTTCAAAAAGGATCATGCCAATAAAGATACAGGAATGATTCTGCTTGGTTTTGCAACCCTTATGTTCGGAATGGAAAGCATGACAAATTCTGTATCGGGACTTGCTGAGGTGCCGCAATTCAGAAGTTTGTTTTTAATGTTTCAGAATCCGCTTCTTGGCTTATTGGCAGGTGCTCTTTTGACAACTGTGATTCAGTCAAGCTCGGCTTCTGTCGGAATTTTGCAGGCTTTTGCCATGACAGGACAAGTTACTTACGGTGCAGCGATTCCTATTGTAATGGGAGATGCAATCGGTACATGTGTTACAGCTATGATTTCTTCTGTAGGTGCTAAAAAAGATGCTAAGCGTGCTGCAATGGTTCATCTTTTATTTAATATAATAGGCGCGACGTTTTGGCTTGCCGTATATTCTTTAATACGAGGTATATTTGAACCTTCTATACTTAACAATTCTGCATCTTTAGTCGGAATAGCTGTTGTAAATACTGCTTTTAAATTACTGTCAACTATGTTGCTTTTGCCGCTGTCTTCAGTGCTCGAAAAGCTGGCTGTCAGAATAATTCCGGATGCCGATGCGATTGAGAAAAATGAAAAACTGGATGACAGACTGTTGTTAACACCGCCGCTGGCACTCGGTCAGGCAAAGGCAGTTACAGTTGAAATGTCAGAAAAAGCAGTTTTTGCACTGAAAAACTCTATAGGAACATTTACGGGCTATACAAAGGAGAATGCAGAGAAAATAAGAAAAGATGAGGATGCTTGCGATGAGCTTGAGGATGTTTTAGGTACGTATTTGATAAAACTCAGTACCGAACAACTCGGTCGCAAGGAAAGCGAAGCAGCAACAGCTCTTTTAAAAGTAATCGGCGATTTTGAAAGAATATCGGATCATGCCGTAAATATCCTTGAATCGGCAGAAGAATTGCGTGATAAGGGATTAACATTAACAGAAGAAGCATTAAAGGAATATGATGTTATCTCTTCTGCTGTAATTGAAGTGCTTGATGCAACCATGCTGGCATTCAGAGGTGAGAAATCAGATGTAGCGGCAACGGTAGAACCGCTTGTTCAGGTTATAGGTATTTTGAAGGAACAGCTACGTACAAATCACATAGTTCGTATGCAAGACGGAAAATGCACACCGCAGGTAGGCTTTGTTTGGTCTGATATTCTGACTAATCTTGAGCGTGTCAGTGAGCATTGTTCCAATATTGCAGGATGTGTCATTGATACAGCCGAACATAATTTAAATGTTCATGGTTCTCTTCGTGAAGCTCGCCATGATAACGCGAAATATGATGAAATGTTTAATGAGTATATTGCTAAGTACACAATCTTCAACAGATGATATATTTTGTATGAAAATCATTTTATATCATTTGCTTGCATTTCTATAAGAAAATATATTTTTTTGCAGAAAAAGTCTATGTTACATTGTTGTAATAAAACGAACTCTGTTGTAAACTTTTAGAGGTGCAGTTTTGGCACAGAATTATTATTTCCCGATAAGGGAACAAATATAGGAGGAAATTTAAAATGGCAGTAAAAGTTGCAATTAACGGTTTTGGCCGTATTGGACGTCTTGCTTTCAGACAGATGTTTGGTGCAGAGGGTTATGAGGTTGTAGCTATCAACGATTTGACAAGCCCTAAGATGCTTGCTCACCTTTTGAAGTATGACTCAGCTCAGGGTTCATATGCTCTTAAGGATACAGTTTCAGCTGATGACGAGGCTGGTACAATCACAGTTGATGGTAAGACTCTTAAGATCTACAAAGAGCCAGATGCAAACAATTGCCCTTGGGGTGAGCTCGGTGTTGACGTAGTTCTCGAGTGCTCAGGTTTCTATACATCTAAGGCTAAGGCACAGGCTCATATCAATGCTGGTGCTAAGAAGGTTGTTATCTCAGCTCCTGCTGGTAACGATCTCCCAACAATCGTTTACAACGTTAACCATAAGACACTTAAGGCTGAGGATACAATCATCTCTGCTGCTTCATGTACAACAAACTGCTTGGCTCCAATGGCTAAGGCTCTTAACGACCTCGCTACAATCAAGTCAGGTATCATGACAACAGTTCATGCTTATACAGGTGACCAGATGATTCTTGACGGCCCACAGAGAAAGGGTGACCTCAGAAGATCAAGAGCTGGTGCTGTTAACATCGTTCCTAACTCAACAGGTGCTGCTAAGGCTATCGGTCTTGTTATCCCGGAGCTCAACGGTAAGCTCATCGGTTCTGCTCAGCGTGTTCCAACACCTACAGGTTCAACAACAATTCTTGTTGCTGAGGTAGAGAAGTCAGTTACTAAGGATGAAATCAATGCTGCTATGAAGGCTGCTGCTACAGAGTCTTTCGGATACAACGAGGATGAGATCGTTTCTTCTGATATCGTTGGTTCAAGATTTGGTTCTATCTTTGATGCTACACAGACAATGGTTGGCGAGAACAACCTCGTTCAGGTAGTTTCATGGTATGACAACGAGAACTCATACACAAGCCAGATGGTTCGTACAATTAAGTACTTTGCAGAGTTGAAGTAATTTTTGATTACTGCTTTTTGATTTTTATTGGAAGAGTCGGCATATGCTGACTCTTCTTTTTTTGTTTTTAATTGTATAAATTGTTGAGTTGCAAGAGCACTTATTAATCAGTATTATGAGTATATGTTTAGAGAGTTGCTTGCCAAAATTAAAGCGGGAATATTACACAAGGATCCTAATGTGGCATTAGTGTCACTGTCTGTTTTGTGTAATTTTTTTATGTCTTGCGCGAAGGTGGTCTTTGGAATATATTTTGGTTCGGGGTGGCTTCTCATAAATGCACTGTATATTGTTTTACTCGGTGTTTTGCGTTTTTATACACTTAAATCTTATGTTCATGCCAAAACCATAGAAGATAACGAGCAGAAGTATATTTACGGATACAGTGTTCACAGGTTCGGCGGTTCACTTATTTTTGCTGTTGCCGGTACATATTTGCTGTGTTCTCTGCGAATGTTTTTCGTAGGCGATGCGGTGGTGATAGGTTTACGATTTGCTTTTTGCTTATTGCTGTTCACCTTGGTAAAATTCGGCTTTGCCGTATACGGAATGATAATAACCAGGCATAAAGAGAATCTTATTTTACGTCTTATGAAAGTAATAGGAATAGTTGATGTGACAATCTCAATAGTTCCGACTTCTTATGCTTTGATGTCGTTTTATTGCTTTAAATACAGCGTAGATGTCAGTTCTGTACTTGGTATGCTGATCAGCACCGGAGTTATGATAAGCGGAATAGTCATGATTAGACGTAAGTATAATTATGAGGGTGTTGCTCACCTCATGTATAAAGAAAGAGATATAGAGGACTATATTAAAAAAATAAGAAATTCTCGAAAATATTAATCTCATAATGTATAATAACAGGGTAGAAGTTTTTGAGGAGGTATATTATGCCGCTTTTTGATCCTAAGGCTAAGACTATTGCAGGCTATCAAAAGAAGATAGATGATGATAAAAATGCGATAAAGAATCATTATTATGCGATTGGTAAGTTGTATTATGATCAGTATAAGGATATGAGCCTTGATGTTACTACCGAGATTAATTCCAGATGTGATAATGTTACAGAGTTATATAATGATATAAAGAACTGCGAGCTTAAGATTTTATATGAGAAAGGTCTAAAGGTTTGTAAGAACTGCGGTAAGGAGAATAACCTTGAGTATGCGTTCTGTTTTGCTTGCGGTTCAAGATTTGATGAGAATGACAGGAAGAGAATAATTGATATACCTGAGAATACCAATTCTACAGCTGTTGCTGATACAATTGAAGTGAAAGATGATGTAAGCAATTCTGAAGTTGCTGATGAGACTGAAGTTGCAGACAGCGACGCTTTGACAGAAGAGTCCAAGGATTCAACTGAAGAGAATGTTGCTCAGTTCGATAAGGTCAGTGATGAGACAGGTAAGAACGAAGATAGTGATAAAGAATAAATCTTCCGTGAAATTGAATTGTGATAAATAAAAAAGTGATGGGTTTGCTTTTCGAACCCATCACTTTTATTATATCATTTTTTTTTATTTTTCGTCGTGATATGTGTTACGACCTGTAAATAAATTTTGAATTATAATAAGTAAAAGAATTTAATTCTTTTAGTTCATTATCGGAAGGATGTGATTGTATGAAAATCACTACACAAGGCAAAGGTATTAGAATCGGTACACATTTAGAGCAGAAAATTCTTGATAAGATGTCAAAGTTTGATAAGTATTTTGGTGATGAAGGCTCTTTTAATGTTTGTATCAAATCAGAAGGAAATTTCATGGTATCTGAAATTACAATGAAGTTAGACGGAAAGTATTTCAGAGCAGAGGCAAAAGATGAGGAAGTTCTTAATGCTGTAGATAAGACGATCGATAAGCTCGAATCTCAAATCAGAAAGCAGAAGACCAAGCTTCTCAATCGTAAGAAGGATTACCCGCAGGTAGCATCATATTTGGAAGATGACAGCAGTGCGGATTTTGATTTTGAATACGAGGATGAGAAGAAAATTGTTAAGCGCAAGAGCTTCGAGATAAGACCTATGACTGCAGAGGACGCAATACTTCAGATGGAAATGCTGGGTCATAACTTTTTGGTATATATGGATCAGGATACTGAAACTGTTTGTGTAGTTTACAAACGTAAGGATGGAAATTACGGTTTGCTTGAGCCGGAGTATTGATTCATAACTTAAACATAAGTGATAATTTTTTACTGACTTGGAAGAAGAAATTCTCTTTCAGGTCAGTTTTTTTTGTCTGTCTGAATTTCTTTGTGCTATAATTAGGCGGTTGCAACTACGGTGTTGCTTTACAAATATATTTTTGTATTGACTATTTGATTAGTTTTTATTATAATTATCAACGTTATTATGCAGAGCACGAGAGGAGGGGTGAGAGATGTCAGAGATTAAGGTTAAGGACGGCGAGTCCCTTGATAGTGCTTTACGTCGTTTTAAGCGTTCATGTGCTAGATCCGGTGTTCTCGCAGAGGTTCGTAAGAGAGAGCACTATGAGAAGCCTTCTGTTCGTCGTAAGAAGAAGTCTGAGGCTGCAAGAAAGCGCAAGCATTAATATTTTTTTTGTATTTGTTGGGGATATTCGATAGAGAATATCCCCTTTTTTAGTTATTTTGAATTTGTTATAATATACTCAATAAAATATAAGTTGAGTGTTATTAGTTATGTTGTTAATCAGTAAGAAATGGCATACTGCCCATGCCTTCGAGAGCGAGGATGCAGCGGCCATTGTCAGGATGCTTCTCAATGCACGTGGCATCACTGACGATGCTGACGTTGAAGAATTTCTCTCGGACAAGCCGAAGCAGTGGTATAATCCGTTTTTATTTTGTGATATGCAAAAAGCTGTTGATATAATTATCAACAGTATGAATTTAGGTGAGAGAATTCTGATTTACGGAGATTATGATGCAGACGGTGTTACGGCTACATCTATATTGGTTCGCTATTTCAGAATGCATAATTGTAATATTGATTACATAGTTCCGCATCGAGCTGAACACGGTTATGGTTTGACCGATAATATTATGGAAAAAATAGTAGAGAAGAAGCCTCAACTTCTGATTACTGTTGACTGTGGTATTACTAATATTGATACTGTAAAAAAAGTACGTGAAATGGGAGTAAAGGTTATAATAACCGATCATCATAATGTTAAGGATGAACTCCCTGAGGCAGAAGCGGTTATTTGTGCTAAACGTTCGGATAATACATATCCTTGTAAAGATTTGTGCGGTGCAGGTGTTGCTCTTAAGTTGGTTGAGGCATTGGGACGTAACGGCAAATATAAGGTGAGCAGTAATTTTTGGCATCAAGCAGTTGAACTTGCCGGAATAGCGACGATAGCGGATTTGGTACCATTGATAGGTGAGAACAGAACGCTCGTTAAGCAAGCTTTTAAAAGTATGCAGAATCCTGCAAATCTCGGTGTACGTAAGATGAATGAGATGATTCTCGGTGGTAACGGAAAAGTATTAGATGAGACATTTATCTCGTTTAATTTTGTTCCGAGAATTAATGCAGCCGGACGCTTATATGATTCTTCAGATTCATTAAAACTGTTCCTGGAGGATGATGACAAGCTTGTTGAAGAAGCAGTGAATTCTTTGACCAAACAGAACGATGAGCGTAAGGAGATAGAGGCAAAGGTTTTTGCAGAAGCGGTTGAACAACTGGAGAGTCCTGACAGACCTAACGAATGGGCAATAACAAATACCGTCGGACCGTTAGTGGTATATGGTCCCAATTGGCATCAAGGAGTGTTGGGAATAGTTGCCGGAAAACTATCACAGCATTTCAGACGTTCTGCGATAGTATTTACTAATGATTCTATAGTAAAGGATAATTTAAAGGGATCGGGAAGATCGTTTGGTGAGTTTGATTTGTATTCGGCGCTGGATTCGGTCGGAGATTTGTGTGTTAATTTCGGCGGACATAAAAAAGCGGCAGGCTTAGTAGTTGAGAAAGATAAACTTTATCAGTTTATGCGTCGCTTAGAAGATAATTCAGTTAATAATCCGCAAATTGATTCAGAGATTGATGAGAATGTTGACTGGAATGATGAAGATGATTCCTTAGTTGCCGATGTTGTACTTGATGTAGGGCAAATTGATTTTGATACATATAATGAGGTATGTAAGATGAAGCCGTTTGGTATAGGTAACAGAAAGCCTACATTTGTAACAAGAAATGTTACCATAGGTGAGTTACAGACTATGAGCAACGGTGCTCATATACGTCTCGATGTTTTTGATTCGAAGGCCGGTAACGGTACAGAGGCTTCAAAAATTTCAGTTGTCGGATTTAATATGGGACAACTCAGCAAGGTTCTTAAGGTTGGCGATAAGGTTGATATTGCATATTCACTTAATGAACATTCGTTTAAGGGGCACACGTCGCTAAGTCTTCACCTTATGGACATTAAGTTGGATTATAAAAAGGACTTTTTGTGGGCAAAATCTGAGTATGCCGAACGACTCTATAAGAGCGGCTTGGAACTGACGGAATTACGTAAATTGGCAAATCATCCTATGAGTGATTTAGTGCCTTCGGATGAACAATACGGTGAATGTTATAGGACTTTACACAGCTTGGCAAATAATGAATTATCTACTTGTGATGCGGATTTACTTGCAAGATTAATATCAAACGAGATTGGAAAGACATTCACTCCGTTCCAACTTATGCGTTGTTTGGATGTATTTTCGGAAGTAGGACTCATTAAGCTTGCTTATTTGTCAGACTTAAGAATTTGTTTTAGTATACTTCAGGCAACAGATAAGAAGAGATTAAGTGACAGTTCGACATTTCAAAGGATGAAACGATATGTGCAATAATGATGGGGTTAACGACAATATGTCAAATATGCAGGCGAGCTTTGAATCGGATAATTCAGTGCCTGTTTATCAAGTTTTGAGTGACGAGGATGAATATAAATATCTTGCGGATATGAATGATGTTTTGATTATTCCGGAAGAGATGATGGATGAATTTAACGAGATTTTGCAGCATTATAATGATTATATGCAACGTGCTCATGTTGATGAGAAAATTCTCGATATGGATGAACGCCTTATACGTAACAGCTTCTATTTTGCTTATAAAGCTCATCGCCATCAGAAACGTAAGAATGGTGAGCCGTATATTAATCATCCGTTAGCGACTGCCAATATTCTTGTTGAACTTGAAGTGGATGCTGAGACACTGGCAGCTGCTTTTCTTCACGATACCATTGAGGATACTGTGGCAGATTCGGCTATGGTAGCGTCGTTATTCGGTCCTACAATTACACAGCTTGTTGAAGGTGTAACAAAAATCAGTAAGATTCAGTATTCAAGTAAAGCGGAGGCGCAAGCTTCTAATGTTCGTAAACTCTTAATGGCTGTAGCAGAGGATATAAGAGTTATTTTGATTAAGCTTGCCGATCGAATGCATAATATGAGAACTCTTAAGCACCAGCCGCCTGCGAAGCAAGTTGAGATTGCTCAGGAAACACTTGATTTGTATGTTCCTTTCGCAGAAAGACTCGGTATCTTCAAGATGAAATGGGAACTTGAGGATTTGTGCTTAAGATATTTGGATCATGATGCATATTATGAGCTTGTCGGTCTGGTATCATCAAAACGTTCAGAACGTGAAGCTTATATAAACAAGGTTGTTGCTGAGATTGAAGCTGCAATTGAGGCTAACGGTACAGTAAAAGGCTATGAGGTTGAAGGAAGACCGAAGCATTTTTACAGTATTTACAAAAAGATGCATGATAAGGGTAAAACAATAGATCAGATATATGATATGTTTGCCTGCAGAATTATTGTTGAGAAATTGGCTGATTGCTATACCGTTCTCGGAATAGTAAACAGTACGTTTACTCCTATTGACGGTCGTTGTAAGGATTATATTGCACTTCCTAAGGAGAACAATTATCAATCTATTCATACAACTGTAAGACGTGATGAAGAGGGCGATCCTTTTGAAGTTCAAATCAGAACTTATGCTATGCACAAAACAGCCGAATACGGTATTGCTGCACATTGGCATTACAAAGAAGCAGGAAATTCCGGTAATTTTAATACGGATAAGCTTGATGAGCGTATGACTTGGATTCGCCAGTTCCTTGAGACTCAACGAGAGACTGAAAATAATGCTACCGAGTTTTTGGATTTTCTTAAAACCAATATATCTTTGGATGAGGTTTTTGTTTTTACTCCGAATCGAGATGTAATCAGATTGCCGGTCGGTGCGTGTCCGATAGATTTTGCGTACATGATACACAGTAATGTCGGTAATCATATGCACGGTGCAAAGGTTAACGGAAGAATAGTTCCGCTCTCGTATAAACTCAAGAACGGTGATGTTGTAGAGATTCTTACATCAGATAAAATTAAAGGTCCTTCCAAGGATTGGGCTAAGGTTGTTGTTACGGCTTCTGCCCGTAACAGAATTAACGCTTGGTTCCGTAAAGAATCAAGGGGCGATGACATTGTTAACGGACGTGAACAGCTTGAGCGTGAGATTCAACGTAATGGTTTTAGTGTTAATCAGATAATTAATGATAAGTTTGTGCCGCCGTTGCTTCGTAAATATTCTTATGCCGGAATAGAAGATTTGTATGCGGCAATAGGGTACGGAACGTTGTCGGCTCTTAAGATTTTCGGAAAATTGAGGGATGAGTACATAAGAAGCCTTACACCTGATGAGAGACAGAAAATCGGATATTATGTTAATGAGGCTGATACTGTATTATACAGACCGGTAGAACTTCCGGATGACATCGGAAGACTTCGTGTCGACGGAGAACATATAGACAACGGTATGAAGGAACTTACAGGCAAAGGTAATGCCATAAGTGAATCTAAGCCTATTAACGGAACTCTTAAATCTCATAAGAGTGACATAAATATAATTGTAGACGGGCTTACTAATTGCGAGACTCATTTATCACAGTGCTGTTTTCCTGCTCCGGGCGATGAGATTATCGGTTATGTTAGACAGGTGGGCGGTGTAGGTGTTCACAGAACCAATTGTCCTACTATTATCAGCATTATGCGTAATGCAAATAAGAGCGAGAAGGATAAGGAGAGAGCTTCTCGTCTTGTAAAGGTTCGTTGGAAGAATTATACTGCAGATGATGTAGTAGATTATAAAATCAGGATTATTGCAAGTGACGGAAGATTCCTTCTCGGTGAGGTTATCAGTGCAATCAATGCAGAACACATCTTTGTTACTAAGTTTGACAGTACTTCTAAATCGGATTTTACTTGCGAGATAAACGTCGTGATGGAGATTCGCAATCACAATCAGTTTGATCGTGTGATCGGACGAATAAAGGGCATTAAAGACGTTATAGAGGTAACAAGACAGTAAAAAACAAATCCCGAATTCGATTTTTTGAATTCGGGATTACTTATTTGCATATAGAAGCTGAAAAACAGCTTTTCGCGTGTTGATCAGAATTATGTATTCTTCATTACGATTGCTTCTACGGTATCAGCTACATGTTCAGCAGCATCTGCGCAAGCTTCGAGACAGTTATAAATTTCTCTCCATGAGAACATATCGAGAGCTGCATTCTTGTCATCGGCATTAATGTTCTTGCGATAACGGTAGTTTGCGTTAAGGAAGAGATTATCACATTCTTCTTCGGCGTGATTTAATTTGATAACCAGTTCATGAATCTGTGAAGCTTTCTTAAATGTAGGAAGCTCGACAAGAAGATCCTTCATAAGTTTGCAACACTCAGTGACCTTTCCTGCAAACTTAATCGCATCTTCTGTCATATTGTCTACACAGTTCATATAAATATACTGAAGAACCTCTTCGATGTTATCAATAACCGAATCGATATTCTGGCTTAACTCTGCCATGTCCTCGCGCTCCATAGGTGTAACGAAGGCTTTGGCAAGCATTGATGCCATCTCGTGTCGGAGGTCGTCTCCTGCATGCTCAAATTCATGCATTTCAACCAACATGGTTGCTATATCTTCAACTTTAAATTCACTTATACATTTGCACAAGTATTCTGAAGCTCTTACTGCAACATCAGCAGCTGCAATATAATTATTGAAATATAAATCATTACTCTTATTTGCCATATTCAATCTCTCCTATTTAAAAAATCAACATAAATAATTTAGCCATAAGGAAGCCTATAAGTCCGCATCCGGGGAAGGTGAGTACCCATGTGAGTGCCATCTCTTTTACTACAGACAGGTTCACGGAAGAAAGTCTCTTTACTGCTCCTACGCCCATAATTGCAGTTGTCTTTGCGTGAGTAGTTGATACCGGAATACCGAAAATCGAACTGAAAAGAAGCGCGACTGAAGCAGCTACATCTGCAGAGAAACCTTGATACTTTTCCAGCTTAACCATGTCCATACCGACAGACTTGATAATTTTTTTACCGCCTATTGAAGTTCCTACTGCCATAATAACCGAGCACAAAGCCATAATCCAAATCGGCATCTGTATTGATTCAGCGCCGCTGCTGCCATTTGAAAGCATTACGCAAAGCAGTATTACGCCCATGAATTTCTGTCCGTCCTGAGCTCCGTGCATGAAGCTCATCGCAGCGGCTCCTGCTATTTGTGCCTTTGTAAAAATCGGCTCGGTTTTGCTTCTGTCTACATCTCGAAAAGCTATTGTAACCAACTTACAAATGACCCAACCGAGAACGAATCCGAGTACAACCGATAAGACAAGTCCGTAGATAACCTTTATCCATTCTCCGCCGTTGACACCTTTCAGACCACCTTGAATAGCTATTGCTCCACCGGTTAAGCCTGCAATAAGAGCGTGGCTCTCGCTGGTAGGAATGCCGAAGAACCATGCCAGTACTGCCCATACTACAATGGCGAACAGAGCAGCTGCCAAAGCAGTAATAGCCTTTTGTGAATCTGTACCGAAGTCTACCATATGAGTGATAGTCTCTGCGACGGTTGCATTTATCATGCTCATAATAAAAACACCCAGGAAATTGAAAATTGCGGACATGAATATTGCCGGTCTGGGCGGCATACATCTTGTAACTACACAAGTAGCAATTGCATTTGGACAATCAGTCCAACCATTTACAAAAATAACTCCAAGAGTGAGAACTACAGCAAGAAGTAAAATCGGATTTGCGGCAAGCTCACTCATGAAATATCCAAAAGATAAATCCATATACTTCTACCTCCAATTAAATTTTACATTATAAAGAATACATTTAATATCCGAAACGAGATGTGAAATGCATTAATCGGAATGTTAAGTTTGATATATTTGTTGTTAAAAAAACACAAAAAAGAAAAGCACCGAGTTCTGAATATGTTATTCATCAGAATCGGTGCTTACTTACTTTGAAATCTGTTAATAATATTTTTGATTTATATGACTTACATTACAGATAATCAACGGTCGACGTTTGGTCTTGTCAAAGAGCATATTACGGATAGCATTGTTGAAATGAGTTGTGCTTACCTCGGTTTCTATGTCGTTGTTTTTGCGTTTTGCAGTCGACAAAAGACTTGTGATTTTTGCAGCACAGTCATGATGAATCTGAACGGCTTCGTCGTCGAAAACAAATCCTACAGAGTTAACAATAGGCAGACAGGCAAGTTCTCCTGTTTTATCATCCATGACGATACCGACTGATACACATCCGTCTTGTGCAAGCAGTCTTCTGTCAGCAAGAACGTGGTTCTGTAAATCTCCGACACCGGAACCGTCAATCAAAACAGGATTGGCAGGAACATGATCTGTGATTTCTGCATGATTTGAAGATAAGCTGAGTACATCACCGTTACTCATGATAAAAACATCATCAGGATTCATTCCCAAAGAGACTGCGAGCATTTTGTGTTTGTAAAGCATTCTGTACTCACCGTGAACAGGAACGAAGAATTTAGGTTTCAGCAAAGTGTGAAGAAGTGCCAGTTCATTTCTGTAAGCATGACCGGATACATGAACATCTGCCAGAGATTCATATATTACATGAGCCCCTTTCTTAAAAAGCTCGTTTATAACCTTGTATATCGGTTTCTCGTTTCCCGGAATAGGATGAGCTGAAATAATCACAGTATCGCCTTCATGAATCTCAACTGACTTATGGGAAGCAAAGGCCATACGTGTAAGTGCACTCATAGGTTCAGCCTGACTTCCTGTTGTAAGAATAACAATCTGGTCATTGCTGTATTTGTCAATGTCCTCAATATTAATCAGTGTATCAGGTTTCATATCGATGTATCCGAGCGAATTTGCAACCTGAAAACAGGTAATCATACTTCTTCCGGAGAGGCACACATGGCGTCCGTACATTTCAGCAGCGGTGAAAATTTGCTGCATTCTGTGAATATGACTTGAGAAAGTAGCAATAATAATTCTGCCCTGAACATTTTGAAATATTCTTTGGAAAGACTCGCCTACGGACTTCTCTGAAGGGGAGAAGCCGTTAATCTCGATATTGGTACTTTCACACATGAATAGTAATACACCTTTGTTGCCGTATTCGGCAAAGCGCTGAAGATCGATAATGTGTCCGTTAATAGGGGTATAATCGACTTTAAAATCACCGCTGTGAACAATGACACCGGCAGGTGTTTGGATGGCCAGAGCATAAGAATCCGCAATGCTGTGATTAACTCTTATGAACTCAATCTTGAAATTTTTGCCGAGTTTAATTATGTCTCCGTTCTTGCATGCCTGCAGACTTATACCTGCAAGACTTACGCTGTTTTCCGAGAGTTTGTGTCTTACAAGTTCGATAGTAAGTTTGCCGCTGTAAATCGGACATTTTACTTCTCTTAAAAGATAGGGAAGAGCACCGATATGATCTTCGTGACCGTGTGTCAATACTATGCCGACAAGCTTGTTCATATTCTCTTTTATGTAGGTGTAATCCTGGATGACGCAGTCTACCCCCGGCATATCAATCTCTGCGAAAGCAATACCGACGTCAACGATAATAATCTCGCCGTTACATTCAAAGGCGGTCATGTTTTTACCGATCTCATTAAGACCGCCGAGCGGGATGATTTTTACTGTATCCTTCGGATGAGTTATGTACTTAGAGTAGTCGATATCATCACCCTTATACATTTTTTTTGAAGGGCGGCTTTTGCGTCCCTTTAATTGTAATGTCTCTTCTTTGGGAGTGATTACTATAGTTTTCTTTTTACTGTTTTTCTTCTCTTGTGGCTTTTTGTCATTGATTTTGCTTTTCTTTTGCTTGTTCTTTACTGAAGCCTCATTCATATCTTGATTTGTTTTACCTCTGGATTTTTTATCCATCTTTTATTTCTCACTTCGCTTTCTGTTTGAATTTTTATTCTAATACCTCGAAAAGCTTTACGTTAAAACTCTCATCTTCTCGAGAATAAATCTTTAATTAACAATATATATGTTGCGAGACGTAGTATTGTGTGCGGAGGATTCTCCGTCTTCTGCGTAAATATCTATATGAGCTCCCTGAACTCCCGGTCCTTTATCTTCTACGGTATAATAACCGTCGCCGCCCAAAGGATCGTTTTCTATGTAAATAACTGTACCCGCAGGGAATATTCCCCAGTCAGCGGCAACTGTGCGACCTTCGCAGCAGGTTGTTCCGGTTGCTGTCGAAGTACTGTATGTTCCGTCACTGAGTAATTGAGGTCCGTAGAAAGTAATAGTACATGAACCGTATAAAGTCATTCCTTCGGCAGGTGGTGGATTTGTCTCGGCAGGAGCAGGTACAGGGGTGGCGGTAGGTGCTGCCGGAACAGGTGAAGGAGTAGGAACCGGTGATGGTGTGATAGGCGGTATCTCGGTTGTGAGTTCTGCCAGAACATAATTATTGTTATATGTTTTATACCATCCGTTACTTGTCTCTGCGATAACGTCAATTCCGTCACCTGCATTAAGCGTTTTTACAATCTCACTGCCGGTTGAAGGAGACTTTCTGACATTGAGTGTTGACTTAGCATATACGGATTTTATTAAAGGTTTTTCCGTAAAGTCAGGTTCCGGTGTAGCCGTAGGTGCAGGTGTAGCTGTCGGAACCGGCGTAGGCGCAACTGTCGGAGAAGGAGTGCTTGCTGCTTCGGATTGTGTTGCAGTAGCCGGTGTTGATTCTGCTGATGACTCAACAGTTGTCTCGGAAGCAGATGTTTCCGTTGTTGTATCAGCTGATTCGGAAACGGTCTCAGAAGTTGATTCTGTAACTGATGCTTCTGTATTAGCCGTGACAATTGCTGCAGATGATTCTGTGCTTTCTGTTGTTTCGGTTACTGTCTCTTCAGTAATGTCGGTTTCGGAAGATGTATCAATTAATTCCATGATACTCTCATCAATTGAAGAGGATGCTGCTTCTGCTTTTGTATCTAGCAAGGATCTCATAGTAAATATTGAGGCACCGCAAAACAAAACTATAGTTGATATACAAGCTACAGCTTTCATTTTTTCTTTATTGATTAAGTCTTTAGTGTTTAAATCAATAAATCTCAAACTTTTATCCTCACTGACAAATGTACAAAATTTCAATAATATTATACCACAACGGTCAAAACTATATGGTATTATGCTTTGGTTAAAATAGTACTATATTATTAATATTCAAATAAGAAACTATTAATATTAACAAATAATAGATTGACATCGATGTATCTACGTGAAATCCGTCGATAAAAAAACTGTGATATTCATTTGAATATCACAGTTAAAATATAGATGAAAGTCGATATTAATCAGCTTATGCAACCCTTCACAGGGTCTACAGTAACCGTACGGCCGTCAGTTAATATCTTGGTGGCATTGGCGCAAGAGAGTATGGTAGGAATCTCAAGGGCCATTGCAATTGTTGCTGTATGGCATGACGGATCATCATCTTCAACAACGAGAACTTTACTTTGTTTTATGATCGGAAGCATGTCATTTGTTGTATACGGAGCAACGAGAATGCAGTCTTCAGGTATGTTCAATTCTTTAACATCGGTATGCTCCGGTTGCTTAATATTGAGAATAGTTCCGGTGATTATTCCCGGATTGTTTTCAGAGCATACACTCTTGCCTGAAGCAAGCGCTTTACCTATAGTCTGAACTTTGATTGTATTTGTAGTTCCTGACATGCCTACAGGTGTACCGCCTGTAAGAACAACAAGATCACCGTCAGAAAGAAGTCCGGACTTCGCACCGGCTTTAATGCCTGCCTCGAAGAGTTCATCGGTATTCTTTACTTCGTCTATTAAAATCGGCATAACACCCCAACTTAAATTGAGCTGCCTTTCTACCTTAGGGAAAACCGTGGTGGAAATAATAGGACATTCAGGTCTGAATCTTGACAACATTCTGGCAGTTTTTCCTGCATGCGTAAGAGATATAATTGCTTTGGCATTTATGTCCATTGCCGTGGTGCAGGTGGCATGTGATATAGCATTACCGATTGACGGTACCATAGGGATTTTTGTTGTCTCGAATTTTGACCAATAGTCTATTGAATTCTCTGTAAGATATGCAATCTCAACCATCATTTTAAGTGATTCTATAGGATATTTTCCTGAAGCGGTTTCTCCCGAAAGCATAACGGCAGAGGTTCCGTCATAGATGGCATTAGCTACATCGGAAACTTCGGCTCTTGTAGGACGGGGATTACGAATCATTGAATCAAGCATTTGAGTTGCAGTAATTGATATTTTTCCTGCCTGATGACAAGATTGAATACAACGCTTTTGTACAGCAGGAACTTCGGCTGCAGGAATTTCAACACCGAGATCGCCTCTGGCAACCATAATACCATCTGATACTTTGAGAATTTCCTCAAAATTATCAATGCCTTCTTTATTCTCAATTTTAGAAATCATACATATTCCGTGTTCGCCTGCATGGTCGAGAATGTTTCTGATTTCCTGAACATCTCTTGCTTTACGGACAAAAGAAGCAGCTATAAAATCGAAATCATTTTTAACTGCAAAAAGAATATCTTCACGATCTTTATCGGTCAGAGAAGGAAGATTAAGTTTAACATCCGGAACATTTATACTCTTGCGGTTCGATACGTCGCCGCCGTTAAGAACGGTACAGTAAATATCTTTGCTCTTTATACCTGTGACCTGAAGCTCGATAAGACCGTCATCAATTAATATTCTTGAACCTGTTTCAACATCGAGGTGAAGATCCTTATATGATATAGAAAATTTTTCTTTTGTTCCCAAAACATCTTTATGTGAGATAACGACATTATCTCCTTCATCCAGATGAACTTTGTCATTCTCAAAACAACCTGTTCTTATTTCCGGTCCTTTTGTATCCAAAAGGAGAGCAACCGGAAGGTTGAGTTCTTTTCTGATTCTTTTAACGCGATCAATTCTTTGCTGGTGTTCTGCATAGTCACCGTGAGACATATTAAGTCTGCATACATTCATTCCTGTGAGCATAAGATCTCTTACAATATCATCCGAATCTACAGCAGGACCTAATGTGCATATTATTTTTGTTTTACGAAATTTCATATATATTCCTCTCGAAAATGATATGTAAATATATTCTTACTTCAGAATAGAAAAATCAATTGTGAGTATATACGAAATATTACAAAACACTTTTTGTAAAAGAAATGACATAATAGGTGGATTTAATTTGAAAAAATATGTGTATAATAATATTGTCAGTTAGTATTTTAATTGGCATTTGATTTGAACTAATACACGCGCTTGCGTGTTTTCTATATATATTTGGTACAACTTATGAATTATAAAAAGAGCAACGCCAGACAACAGTTTGGCACGACGGAGCACGATTTGCAAAAACGACGTGTTCGAATTTATGTTATATGCACTTTGGTGTGTATAGTGTGCATTTTACTTGATGTGTTTTTCTTATTGGATATATTCAAGTAACCCCAGGTTTTAACGGGTTTGTAACACTGTTAAACTGAATATTTGATTGTATATTTTTGAACCGTAATGATTTGCGGCGGCTTTTTTGTGTGTTTAAATATTCGCAATTCGGTTTACCGAAAATTTGAACAAATTGACAAATATACTTGATTGATTAAATTATAACTTATAAAAATGCGATGCATAAAACGGGATAAACTTTTTGACAAATTATACAAAAGATAAAAATTGACACGTCGGTTAGCATATGCTAACATAATTTCGGTTAGCGAAAGGTAACTGATCGATATCGAAAAAAACTGAACATAATTAATGAGATATCTGACTGAAAAAGTATGACAGAAACTGATGAGAATTTTGTAATTTGTTTTTTTGGATATCGGGTGCCGGTTGTGAATATTTTTTTGAAATTCTGATTGTTTTTTTGTTAAAAGATACTGCATCATTATAGAAGTATTTTTTTGGATGTAATGTTTGTATTTTTTTTGATTGAAAAATGACAATTGGCATCTGAAGTATGTGATATAGATGATAATCTATTCATGTTTTATTGAAATTGATTAAAGAAAACATTTATCAACGTAAATGTAAACGGAGAATATTAATGGCAAAGTTAAGTGAACTTAAGGTTGGGGAATCAGGAGTAATTGTCAGTGTTAACGGTGACAAATCATTAAGAGGTCATTTGCTTGATATGGGACTTACACCTAATACATGTGTAAGAGTAAGCGCAATGGCTCCGATGGGTGATCCTATTGAGATTAATTTGCGCGGATACAGACTTACTATTCGTCTTGATGATGCTTCTAATATTGAAGTGATAAAAGAGAAAACGGTGTGTAACGGTAATTGCAGAGAATGTTTGAAGAAAGTGAAGTGATTATATTATGATTATTGCCTTGGCAGGAAATCAGAATTGCGGTAAGACAACTTTATTTAATGCACTTACCGGTTCTAATCAACATGTCGGTAATTTTCCGGGTGTTACTGTTGAACAGAAAATCGGTTCTTTAAAGGAAGGAAAGAAAAATAACAACGACATTAAGATTGTTGATTTACCGGGTATATATTCTTTATCCCCTTATACTAATGAAGAAGTTGTATCAAGAGATTATATAATAAGGGAGAAGCCTGACGGTATTCTTAATATTGTTGATGCATCAAATATTGAGCGTAATTTGTATCTGAGTCTTCAATTGGCTGAATTGGGGATTCCTATGGTTATTGCTCTTAATATGATGGATGAGGTTAGAGAGAACGGGGGAAGCATTGATATTGACTTGATGAGTAAGCTCCTCGGTGTTCCTGTGGTTCCTATATCTGCGTCAAAGGAGGATGGTATAGAGGAACTGAAAAATGTTTTTGTTAAGACTTTCGAGAACAGAATTAAACCACAGGTAGTTGATTTCTGCAGCAGTGATGATCAAGGCGGAGTGCACAGAGCAATTCACTCAATTATGCATATGATTGAGGATCATGCCAAGGAAAGAAATATAAGCAGACGATTTGCCGCAACCAAAGTGGTTGAGGGTGACGATACAATGATAGATTTTCTTAACCTCAGTTCTAATGAGGTTGAGACTATCGAGCACACTCTAATAGAACTCACAAGTGAAGTGGGAATGGATTCCCAAGCGGCAATTGCAGATATGCGTTATCGTTTTATCGAAAATGTTGTATCACAGACCGTAATTAAGCAGAAAGAAAGTAAGCAACATAAAATCAGTGTTTCGATTGATAAAGTGCTTACTCATAAGTATTTCGGAATACCTCTGTTTTTGGCAATAATGGGATTGGTTTTCTATTTATCCTTTGATCTTATCGGCGGTAATCTTACCTCCGTTTTTGAGATTGCAATAAACAATATGATAATTGCTGTCAGGGAAGGATTAATTCAGTTTGAGATGAATCCGGTTATGATAAGTCTTATATGTGACGGCGCTCTGTCAGGTATAGGAAGTGTTTTATCTTTTCTTCCTACAATTCTGGTTTTGTTCTTGTTTCTTTCACTTATGGAGGATTCGGGATATATGGCCAGAGTAGCTTATGTTATGGATAAAGCTCTTCGTAAAATCGGTTTGTCAGGAAAGAGTTTTGTTCCGATGTTGGTCGGATTCGGATGTTCGGTTCCTGCTGTTATGGCTACAAGAACATTATCATCCGAGAGAGATAAAAAGATGACTATTATGCTCATTCCTTTTATGAGTTGTACAGCTAAACTTCCTATATACGGATACATTGCTTCAGTAATGTTTCCGGGTATATCGGGACTTATTACATTATCTCTTTATGCATTAGGAATAGCATTGGCTGTTATTATGGCATTGGTGCTTAAGAAATTTGTTTATAAAGGTAAATCAGTTCCGTTTGTTATGGAACTTCCTAATTACAGAATACCCGGTTTTAAGACGACATTACTTCTCTTGTATGATAAAGCTAAGGATTTTATTGTAAAAGCTTTTACGATTATTTTTACTGCTTCGGTAGTAATATGGTTCTTTAAAACCTTTGACATTCGTTTTAATGTTGTGTCAGATACTGAGTATTCCATTCTGGCTAATATAGCAAAATTTATTGCGCCTGTATTTAACCCGATTGGCTTCGGTTCTTGGAAAACAACTACAGCACTGATATCCGGTTTTATGGCTAAGGAAGCAGTAGTGTCAATTCTTGATGTTCTTACATTAGGTGAAGGCATTAACGGTTTATTTACTACGGCATCGGCATATGCTTTTTTGGTTTTTACCTCTCTTTACACACCATGCGTTGCTGCTGTTGCTGCTATACGTAATGAATTCGGCAGCAAACGTAAGGGACTTCTTATTGCTGTTTTACAATCCGTGTATGCTTGGACTGTCGCATTTATTATCTATCGCATACTTTTGCTGTTTATCGTATAATATTTTTGATTGTGAGGTATATGCATTGAATATAAATGACGAGATTTATTCACGAACATATGGTATTTACGGTGACAATCTAAACAGACTCTTTGAAAGTCATGTTGCCGTTATCGGACTCGGCGGAGTCGGTGGAGCATTAGCTCTTTCTTTGGCTCGCGCCGGTGTAGGCGAACTTACTCTTGTGGACGGCGATTCTGTTTCTGAATCCAATTTGAATCGACAGGCAATAGCTTATCGTTCATCTCTCGGTCGTAATAAAGCTGAAGTTTGCGCTGAACAAATAAGAGATATTAATCCGGAAATTCGTGTTCATGTTTATGGGGAATTTTTGACTCTCGATAAACTTCAGAACGAGACTATTTCTCTTTCTGAAGTTGATTATACAGCAGATGCCATAGATGATGTTCCTGCTAAACTTGATTTGATTGAGTATTGTCAGCAAAAGAAAATACCGATAATAAGCTCGATGGGAGCAGGAAATAAGTGCAATCCGTGCGGATTTACTGTTGCGGATATTTCAAAAACAAAGGTGGATCCTTTGGCGCGTGTAATCAGACAGGGACTTCGTAAGAGAGGAATAAACCATCTTAAAGTAGTTTATTCGGAAGAAGAACCGCGTGCTCCGTTTGTTTTGGATAGTTCAGTATTAAATTCGTCTTCTCGAGCTCCTTCAAGTTCTCCGTTTGTTCCTTCTGCGGCAGGTCTTCTTATAGGAAGTGAGATAGTAAAGGACTTGATGACTTGACTAATCAGATTTGATTTGGTATTTTGGTTTTATCAGTTGAATATTTGATTGCGATGAAGAGGATCAGTAATCTGATTGCAAATCTGCAGAGAGTTGTCGGTCGGTGCGAGACAATGATTATGTGTCTGATGAACTCACCTTGGAGCATTTCGATTGAACGCCGAATGAAGTAGGTTATTAGATTTGAACGTACAAGTTCCACGTTACAGGAACAGGATTATATGGCTTTTATGCCGTCGTATCCGTTAAAGAGCTTTCCGTTAAGGAAGGAATTAGAGTGGTACCGCGAATGACCCTTCGTCTCTAAGGCGATAGGGTCATTTTTTGTTTTTATAAACAGGAGGTACAAAATGAATTATCAACATTATGAGAGAATGCCGGTTCTTAATCTTAAAGATCGTCAATGGCCGTCTCGAATTCAGACTGAGGCACCGATATGGTGTTCCGTAGATTTACGTGACGGAAACCAGGCGCTTGAAGTGCCGATGAATATAAGTCAGAAACTGGATTTTTTTAAATACCTTGTAAAAATCGGCTTTAAAGAAATAGAAATAGGTTTTCCTGCAGCTTCGAAAACTGACTATGAGTTTGCGCGCAGGTTGATTGAGGATAATCTGATTCCTGATGATGTATCGATTCAGGTACTTACTCTTGCAAGGGAGAGTACAATTAAAGAAACTTTTGAAGCAGTACGCGGTGCAAGAAATGTTATCATTCATCTTTTTAACGCTACCAATACTGTTCAGCGAGAATTGGTGTTCGGCTTTAACAAAGAAGAGTGCAAAGAGTTTGCTGTAAGCGGAACGCAAATCATTAAAGATTACATAGCGAGGGATAATAACGGAACCAGATTTATTTTCGAGTATTCTCCTGAAGGCTTCTCTGCAACCGAACCTGATTTTGCCGTAGAGGTATGTAACAGTGTGCTTGAAGTGTATACCCCTTCAGCTGAAGATAAAGTAATTATCAATCTCCCTGAGACAGTTGAGATGAGTACTCCGAATGTATATGCAGATCAGATTGAATATTTTTGTCGTAACATTAAATACAGAGATAATGTAATAGTATCAATACATACTCACAATGATCGTGGAACTGCAATTGCCTCGAGTGAGCTTGGATTGCTTGCAGGCGCGCAGAGAATAGAGGGAACTTTATTCGGCAACGGAGAGAGGACAGGTAATGCCGATATTACCGTGCTTGCAATTAATATGATGATGCTCGGAATAGACCCGAAGCTTGATTTCAGCAATATAGATGAAGCAATATCTGTTTTCGAGGAGAATACCTCCATGACTGTATCCGAGCGTCATCCTTGGTCCGGAAAACTTGTTTTTACTGCATTTTCGGGAGCACATCAAGATGCAATAAAAAAAGGAATAGACAAGTTGAATCAAAATGCAGACGATAAATGGTCAGTTCCGTATCTTCCGATAGATCCTAAGGATGTCGGCAGGAGCTACGAACCGATTATCAGAATTAACAGTCAGTCCGGAAAGGGCGGCGTTGCATTTATTATGCGTGAGATATTCGGGCTTAATCTTCCGAGAAGCTTTCAAAAGGAATTCAGTAAACTGATAAAAGATAAATCCTGCGAAGAAGATATCGAATTGCAGCCACAACAGATTTTTGATTTGTTTGATGATGAATATATTAATTATTTTAATCCATACTGTCTTGATAAGTTCAGAGAAATCAGTCATGAGGATAAGTATTCGGAGGTTGAGGCCATCATATCGAAGGGGGACGAGACACGTCGTTTTGTCGGACACGGTAACGGTTTTCTTGATGCTTTTGTAAATGCGGTAAATCAGTTCCCTGATGTAGATGTGACAATTAACATGTATTCGGAGCATTCTATGAAGAGCGGTTCTGATTCTGCGGCTATTACATATATTGAGATTATTGATAAGAAGACTGATACTGTTCATCTTGGTGCCGGCGTATCAAGTTCTGTAACCAAATCCTCAGTTCGTGCAGTAATATCTGCTGTTAACAGAATGATTAAAGCAAAGATGTGATTTTGATGTGTGCCGAACCGTCGCGTCGCTGAAATATGCGTTTTTTGTCGCCGCCAGCGACGTTTTGAGGTAATTTTGGCGACGCCTGACCGTCGCGTCGCTGAAACATGCGTTTTTTGTCGCCGCCAGCGACGTTTTGAGGTAATTTTGGCGACGCTTGACCGTCGCGTCGCTGAAACATGCGTTTTTTGTCGCCGCCAGCGACGTTTTGAGGTAATTTTGGCGACGCCGAACCGCC
>JAZLGO010000111.1:0-31591 GCA_045616305.1 Saccharofermentans sp.
ATACTTGCTGTCGGCTGTGCTGCGTCAGTCATCGAGAAAGTAACTACTTTTATAGTAAGTATATTTCTGGGAGGCAGCTTTGCCCTGGTATTTTGTAATTACCTGACCTTCCCCGGTGTTATTCTTCACGAACTGAGTCATGCCTTTGTTGCGGTGCTGACCGGCGCCAAGGTTACGGATATACACTTCTTTAAATTAGGTACTCCGATAGGCTACGTAACCTACTGTGAACGCGGCCCCCGATTCATACGCAATCTGCAAAGCTCACTCACGGCATGCGCACCTGTTATCTTTGGTTGCGCCGCTTCAATATTGCTTGCCGATTCTTTGGTACAAGGTTCACACGGAGTAGGTGCAACAGTTTTTCTTATATATCTGCTCATCTCCGTTATCGATCACATGACCATGAGTATTCCCGACATAATTAACTTCTTCAAAGGCATCGCTTCTCTGACTGTTTGTATATTAGTAATCAGTTTCATTATTTGCCTGACCTACATTCAGACATGATAACTGCTGACATTTGATTAATAAAATTAGCAAGTGCTTTCTCACAAAAATCCGCGTCAAATCCTCTGCTTTTCCCTTCACCTGTAATAAGCAAATCAATACCCGGTATCATACCGGCTTTTATGTATCTGTTTACAGTAACAGAACAACGCGCTTCATTTTTGTCATCATTAATAACATCAAAATGTTCATACGGGAAACAAGAAAACAGCCAAGGAACATCAATAACAAAATCAGAATAGCAAGTAACTCCGCCGATTGCTATTGATGGTTGATACTTGAACGGCAAATCGTTCTGTTCCAATACAGAGATAATTATTTTCTGTGCCAGAGACATCCCCAATTTAGTTTTAAATCCTTTAATGCCTGAAGCTTCAAATGTTGATTCCAATTCTTCATAATATTTCTCTGACCAATACGGACTTCTCTCCTTAATAATGTTTATATCCGTAATCGGCACCTCATCAGAATAACGCTTTCTCCATAGTTTTTTACCCTCATTGTATAGCTCACGATTTTTTTTACTTTCCTGATATTCTTTAAACAGAACCTGTCCTTTAGCCGTTGACAAACGGCGCTCAGTTACTTTCGCATCAGCGCAAGTCTTACGTATGACTTCATAACCGTTATGACAAATGATTTTATATTTTACGTTCAAACATAAATTGCCATAATAATTGAGCCACATAACAAGAGAGTCTTTAGATAACAAATCAAGCATGGAATGTAACATCTCAACCTTAACCTCACTAATTCATTACTTTTCCATCATAACATACTAAGCATTACACAAGACTTATTAGGTAATAAATTATCCTTTACAAATATTGCATTTTCGACCTTAAAAAGCAACAAATGTAAAAATAATAGCAATAATTATATAGATACCCAATGTCAATAGGAATAGAATAATATCGTAATGAAAAATTATTTGCCCCAAATAATATTTGCCTCATTTGTAAAAGAGAGCCTTAATGCGATTGTCACTTGTCGTAAGGCTCTTTTTAACTGCCCGAATTTTTAAATATTAAAACGCAGATTCCTATAACACAAAAAAAGACAGAATTATCGACTTTTACGATAATTGCGCTTACACTTCAGTGTTAATCTCACAAATCATGTACTCGCCCGGCTGCAAATTATAATGCTCATTCTGATTACCTATATCTCGGGTATACAAAAGCTTGGACTCATTTGAATATCTGGAATACTTATTATTCTCAAAAACAAAAACATCGCTTTTCAAATTAAAACTTATCAACTCATCAGACGTATTAAAAACAATCACATACAATTTATCGTCTTTGCATACAGCACGAGAATATGTTTTCTTTACAAAATCCTGTGCATCAATATTGCTCTTGTCAAAAGGATCAATATAAATGGTGGCCAATTCCTCAGAATTGTGTGCGAAAGACAGATTTCCGATAACATTAATTATATTACGTTCAGTCTTTAGAATATCAGTCTCGTCAGCATCCTCAAGAGAAGTCGGAGCATAGCGCATCAAATCCAGATTAATCATAATTGCATTATAAGAAGCAGCTTGATTGCACATTACAAACGACATTATTTCAGCCGAACTTATATCTCTGCCGTTGCTGAATCCGGAAATATTAAGCGACGATATAAGTTCTCCTGCAGCTTTTACTCTGGATCTGTTATGCCTCGGAACCGAATAACTGTAATCCTGGTAGAATGAATCACAATTTTCAATAAAGCCGAGAGGCTGCTCTTTCTCTTCGGTTGTTTCTGCATTTTCATTTGCAACTGAATTATGCATAAAGCTGTAAGAATCCACATAAAGCTCATTACAGTGGGAATCAGCAGATGACAACACTACACCGCCGTCATATTTCATTCCGTCTACAAAAACGACGCTGTCCTTAATATCATTATAGAATTCAGACTGCTGTATGGCAGTCATAATAAAGTTCACATAACAACTTCTCTGAATATCACTCTCGAAAATCTGATTATCATCGTTAATCTCAATGATAATCGTATCAAACTGACGGCTCCAAGGAACGGCCGTACCATTATCAATACGCATTCGACCGTATTCTGTTCCTATAGAACTGCAAAAATATTCAATAAGACTATCCACCAGTTCAGAATCTGTCATTGACCCAATAACAAGCCAAGGAACAGCTTTACTTGAATATACAAGTCTCAGACTGTCTTCAAGAGATTCACAGCTCGGCATTCCGGCAGAATTACCGATTGCGCCGGAATTACAAGTCAAAGAATAGAACGATTCTTCACTAAAGCCCGGGCAGCCTATGCCCAAATTATTCAATCGTATAATACTCGGAGTTCCCTCAGCTAACATATCCGAAAGCGGATTTATAACGGAAGCCTCCGAATACTTATCAAGACCTAAATACGTACCGTCTATATGAAGAGTTCCGCTTCCCTCAAAAGCAATATTAAATCTGAGAGTAGCGCCCTCAAATCTCGCTTCCGCGAAATCAGTAGTAACGGCAAAAATATAATCATAATTCTTATATTTAGTACCTACCTTATCGATTGTAAATCCCTCTTGAAATAAAGTCACTTCCTTGGAAGAAGCCGAATCAAATTTAGTAACGCTTATCCATGCCTGAACCGGCACTTCTGAAAGCCCCTCTTGTTTGAGATTCAGATTCATCCTGTAAAAACCGTCCTTGGCAATATATTTAACAGGATCAACTCCGATTTTTTGTGAAATAATATTTACACCGTCACCTGTGCCGGTAAGAGCGGCGGACGTCTTTCCGTAGCCAACAGCAGAAGACGAATCTGAACACAAAAATGCCTCATCACCGTACACTTCCCATGCACTGTCTGTAAAATGTAAATCTAATGGTGAATCGGTGATATCGATATAACATAAGTCACCCGTATGTACAGTATCCTCGCCTATTACACTGTCAACTGATATTCCCATAAAAACCGAGGTCACAAATGTATTATTACCGCTTACTATCAGCACCTTGCCATCAGGCAAACAAAAGAAATCATCAACAAAGTACGAATCGGAATTTAAACTCTGATATTTGTTTTCTGAAATATTAACCAGATACGTTCTTCCTTGAAGATCGCAAACCAAAACCTGATATTCATTCTGAACAGCGAACTTCTTAACAGATATGCCGTCATAAACGAGCGTATCGCAAACAATAACACTTTCTTCGTTGAAATCAGCACATAAAATCTTACCGTCGTTTCCTTCTATATAAAGAAGATTGCCTGCTGTTTCCACTGAATTTATATTGCTGACAGCGTCAAACGTCTCACATACCTTCTCACTGACTTTCTCAAGCTTGGCATAAATCATTCCGTTTTGAGAAATATATATTTCACACTTATCATTTATAAGCACAGAGCATTCATCATTCTGAGCGCAGAAATCTATCTTACCGTAAGGTTTATTAAGAATTTCACCTTTGCCGCTTCGCTGTACAATGATATCTCCATTACTCATAATTACATTTAATATTCTCTCCGAACAGACTATTCCGAACACATTAGGCACTTCAGTCGTTGACTCAAGGTTATCGTAATAGTCAAGAATAATATCTTCCTCTGATATTCTGCTGAAATTACGTCCGTCAGCCGAGAAAAAAATATCTCCGTGCTTTGTTATAGCGACAATACCGGTTGACAAAGAACATATATCTACAAAAAACTCATTTTCAAATTCCTGATAGATTGTAATATCAGAAAGCAAATCACTTATTATGTGACCACCGTCAGTCAGAGCCACTATTGCATTATCAGTATTTATCAACTTCACTATACGTTCAGATGAATACGTATTATTGTCAGAAATCTGGACATCATGCATTACTCCGAACTCGGCAACAGAGAAATCGTTTATGTTGCCTACGTAGCTTTGAACAAAAGAATCACTGTTGTTTCCCGAATTCATTATCCTTAATCGGCTGCCGACAAGATTTATATTTTTTCTCTCTAACAGTTCTGCCGGTAAAATCCCATTTTCGCAATTGAAAAAAATTTCATTCTCGCTGCAATCTGCCACAGGAAGTGTAAATGAATACTCCTGTTTCTCAAAGGATGGTTCCATGAGAAGATTGCTTACGGGAATGCTGTCAAAGTTAATTCCATACCCCATCGGAACAAATGAGGTTTTGTCTTCAGTCACTTTTATACTTACAAGTTCGCTGTTACGGCCCAAAATCCCCAGAGATGCCAGAATGATGCTGATAACAAGAAAAAGACACAGAAAAATTATCAGCAAAAGTAAAAACTTATGCCTGGAAAACTTCCCGAACTGTGTCATTCTTCTTCCTATCATGGTTCTTCAACGCTTTCTGACGTTATCCTGTCAATTACCGGTATCTGTACTCGACGTCCTCGTTTTATAAGAATACTCATAATTACCAAAGCCGGCACCACTGCGCACATCTCAGTAACGGAAGTTCCTGTCAAAATTGCATCTGCTACACTCGCTAACTTTGGAAAGTCAGTCGGAACTGACGATAATGCGCCTCCGATTAAATTAAAGATTCCGTGAACAATGATAGAAGCAAATAAAGAATCCGTATAATAGTATGCAATACACAGAACAAATCCTGCTATTAATGCATAACCAATCTGCATAGGCTGCATATGACCGAGACCGAAAATCAAAGCAGACATTAAAGCTGCCCCCCAAAACGGAAGTCTTCTCTTCATAGTACCGAACAATAATCCTCTGAACATCAATTCTTCAGCTATCGGAACAAGTAAAATCTCATTAAAGTAATTTAAGAAGTGATCCCACGCAGGTACGACGCTTTGTTCTACAACCGCATATCTGTCCATTGTCTGTTCGTAATCGCTTATTGCAGACTCTACAGTCTTATTGTTCAGTACATCGGCGATATACGTAAAGAACATAAAATACAGAGTTACTATACCGAGAAGACCAAAGGCTAAGATTATAACGTACAGAACTTCATCTGTTGTAAGTTTTTTTAATTTTACTGTTTTTCCGATACACCAATCTTCACAGGATGGAATACCCAACTTATTCTCAGACAAAGCAATATTTCTCTCTACCCACACACACAGAATCATCAGCGGGATTACTATTACGGAAGAAATAAGTAATACTGTTCCTTCATATATATTGTAGTCTACATGAAAAAAAACGCACAAAAACAGGGCTGCTATCTGTGAACCTAAAAAAATAAAATAATACAGCAGTACTCTGAATAAAGCAAAAATAAACCAAACAAACTTATTTCTCATAAAATGCACTTTCTTAAAAAGTACACCGAAGCACATCATGTACTTCGGTGGCACAATAAAACTTACTTTCCTTCAGCAGAATAGAAACGTCTCATAAAACAATCAAATGCATCATTAAGTTCCTTGCGGTCCTTTATAGACACAAATTGCTGAGTACCCTTCTCGCCGAATACTGTACGCATTATAACCAACTCAGGCTTCGAATGTGTACCGTCATCAGGAGCATAATTATACATAACAATATATTCTGTATGATTGAGTACAAAATTATCTACAACAGATAAAAAATACTCTTTGTTATTTGAAGTATCTCTTATAACAACTAATTCATCACTGTTATCGTACGGATCGGCAACATCATCGTTATAACCCTGATGCTGTACATTTCCTTTAACCTGAGAATTACGTCCCGAATTATTACTTCTCGTCGTCTTCATCGTCTAAATCTTCAAAATACTCATCGCAAAGAGAATCATAATAATCGTAGATTTCATCTACTTCTTTGTCTTCATCACCCAAAGTAACAATAGAAATCTCACCATTCTCGTCTGTTACTTCTTCAGCAATAATCATCTCTGTATCTTCATCATCCAAAGTAACAAGAACACAATACTTCTTGTTTTTATAATCAAAATTATCTACAAGAATGAACTGAAACTGCTCACCGGTCTCTTCATCAACAAGAGTTACTACATCTGCTTCTTCATTCGGGCATGTCTCAAAATCACAATTCTCGCAATCATTATTACATTTATTCTCATCTGCCATATTAGTTTTCCTCCAAAAAAATCTGATAAATAATTATATCACAGACACTGCAAAAGGTCTATTATCCACGCTGCTGTTCCAGATATTCTCTTAAAATAACCTCCGCTGCCATTTGATCGATTACCTTCTTCTGCTTTTTTGCCTTTATATTATTAGCGTGCAACATTTGCGCCGCAATAACAGTTGTATAGCGTTCATCCTTAAGAATCGGCTTTATTCCGGTAGCCTCTTCAACCTTATCTCCGAAAAGCTTGGCTTTTCTCTCTGATTCGGATTCTTCACCGTTACACTTAGACGGTTTACCGAGAAGTATTTCTGCTACATTCTTCTCTTTTACTATCTCAGCTATTCGATTTACGGCCCATGAATCATCTTCACCGTTCCAGTTAACCGTCTCAAAGCCTGAAGCAATTATTCTCAACTCATCAGATAAAGCTACACCTATATGTCTCGTACCGAAATCAATTGCCATTACACGTCCTTTACCCATCTTTGATCTCCTATTTTTTTGCAATTAATAAAAGACCGTATATTTAACGGTCTTTTAAACTCACTTAAGTAAATCACAGTATTCTTTAAGAATCAACTCCAACAGTTCATCACGTTCCATTCGCTTAATATATCCGCGAGCTCCGTTATAACTCGTAATATATGTAGGATCACTGGAAATAAAATATCCTACAAGCTGATTTACAGGATCGTATCCCTTCTCTCTGAGGGCATTCACTACAAATGTCATAATCTCTCTTGCTTCTAAAGTTCTGTCATTCGCAAAATTAAATTTTGTTGTCTCGTCTCCGACCATAGGTATCCCTCCCCTCTTATTTATGACTATACTAAAATTATATTAGCATAAATCAAGTACTTATAACCACTAAATTATTAAAAATTTCTATAATTTTTCCGCGTACTGTTTTTCCGATTTGTTTCTCACCGTCTTCTTCAGTATTAAATCTGACAGCGGCCCGCACATATTCTTCAGTATATCCCATGTAATAGAAGCCTTCTTCAAAGGTGTCAGGAAGTTCAGTCATTGATGATTCTATAAGCACAGTAACCTCTTGTCCTTCAAAGGATGCAGCAAACGCATTCTCCGCTTCGGAAGAAAAATGCGTAAGAATTCGGGTTCTTTCCTTTGCCTTATTCTTCGGCACCTGTTCCATAGAAGCCGCACCCGTACCTTCCCTAACGGAATACGGAAATACGTGAAGCTTGCTGAATTTAAGCCGTTTAACAAAATTGTATGTCTCTTCAAACTCCTCCTCGGTCTCTCCCGGAAAACCGCATATAACATCCGTAGTAAGTGACATATGAGGAAAATATCTTCGAAGCATAAGCACACGTTCCTCATACTGAGAACTGTCATATTTACGGTTCATACGTTTTAAAACGGTATCACTTCCGCTTTGAAGTGATAAATGAAAATGCGGACACAACTTCGTTATATGACTCAAGCCCTCAATAAATTTCGGTGTCAATGACATCGGTTCTAATGAGCCGAGTCTGATTCGCTCAATTTTGCTTATATCATTAATCTTTGTAATTAGTCTCAAGAGCGCTTCGGGACCTTCGTTCCTGTCTTTACCGTATGAGCATATGTGAATACCGGTCAAAACCACCTCTCTGTAACCACGTTCAGCCAATTCCTCAACTTCACACAATATGTGTTGTTCGTCTCTGCTTACAACTCGTCCGCGGGCATATGGAATAATACAGTAAGTGCAAAAATTATTACAACCGTCCTCAATTTTTACAAAAGCACGGGTTCCTTCCGGAGATAATACCGTACCAAACTCATGATATTCATCCTTCTTACTTACTTCCGGTCTTGTATGCATCACAAAACCTTCACCGGAACAATTTGAAGCTATATACTCTTTTATCTTGCCGACCAGAAGGTGCTTATCCTTGGTTCCGCAAATAACATCTGCTTCTACCTTTCCGTCGCACACTTCAACATGACATCCCATTGCACATATAATTGCCTTCGGATTCACAGAACGCATATGTCTTATCTGTTGTCTTGATTTACGGTCAGCTTCACCTGTAACAGAACAAGTATTAACGATTATAACATCCGCTTCTTCTGCAGAATTCACAGGAACAAAGCCCTCATCCTCGCAGAGCTTGCGCACCGCGTCTGTCTCGTACTGATTAACACGACAACCCAATGTATAAAAATACACATTCATTTTTGTTGCTTTTGCTCCTTTTACTGTCAACTCTATGTGCAAATTACTAATTATTAACCTATAGATTATATGTTACAATTCTTGCAGAAGCAAACACGGGAGGAAGAAATATGAAAACTGTTATTGTTAAGCTTTCAAAAATCAACGACGTAAAGGATTTGGTTAATGCTGCTCACCTTTGTGACTATGACATTGATATCATCTCCGGAAAATATATTGCCGACGCTAAAAGCATAATGGGTATTTTCGGTCTTGATTTAAATTCTGAACTGACTCTGAATATTTATTCCGAAGATTGCGACGATTTCTTAAAACAAATCGCAGATATTATTGTGGGTTAATTATCTTCTTCTGCGTCTTTTTGAGACACGCTTTTTATTCGGAGAAGTTTCATCGGTATATTTCAACTTCTTGGATTTTTTTGGAGTTTTGTTTCCGCCTTCGATATTCTCATCAAATACAAAATCTATATGATTAGTGTCTAAATCAACATTGGTAAGTTTTACCTTAACTTTGCTGCCTATTGTCAGTTTAATGCCGCACCTTCTGCCCATGGCCCACATACAGCGTTCATCAAAAACATAATGATCGTTAAGTGTTCTGAAAGCCACAAAGCCCTCAACTGTATTTTCCAATTGAACAAAGCAACCCGGCTCAATTATGGATGAGATAACAGCATCAAATTCCTGTCCGACTTTGTCACTCATATAAAGAGCCACCTTGGCATCTACAGAAGCACGTTCTGCATCTACGGAATTACGTTCCATTTCTGAACTGTGTTGCGCAACGTCCTCCACATGATTCGCAAAGTACTTACGCGCATTCTCTTTGTGGAGGAATGTCTTAATAATTCTGTGTATATATAAATCCGGATAACGCCTTATCGGGCTGGTGAAGTGACAGTAAAATTCAGATGCCAAACCGTAGTGACCGCAATTCTCAGAGGAATATCTTGCTTTGGCCATAGCACGTAACAACATCGTATTCAGGGCAGGTTTAAATTCCTCTCTTCTTACTGTCTCCATGTATCTCCTTAAATCACCTGATGATACGTTGGAACGAATGGTTCCTACCGCACCGAAATTGCGTGCCACACGCGCAAATTTCTGCAATTTTATCGGATCCGGTGTCTCATGAATTCTGTATACAAACGGGTAATTACGACTGCAGAAGAACTCAGCAATAAATTCGTTGGCTGCTATCATGAACTCTTCTATCATTCCGTTACAATAGTTTATCGGATATGCCATTACATCCTTAACCGTGCCGTCATCATTTAATATCACTTTTGTTTCCGGAATATCAAAATTTAACGTACCTCTGTTGTCACGCTTAGCCTTAAGAATATCTGTTAATTCTTTCATTCTTCTGAGCATGTCAACAATTTCAGGTTGCTCCGAAAGAGGTTCATTCTCGAACAAAATCCTATAGCACTCGTTATAACTCATACGACGATCGCTTCTTATTACACTCTCATATACATGCCCATCTATTATTTCACCGTTGTTTCCTGCAATTACCATCTCTGCCGTCATTGTCAGTCTGTCAACATTCGGATTCAAACTGCAAAGTCCGTTAGAAAGCTTAGGCGGCAACATAGGAATAACACGGTCGGCAAGATAAACCGAAGTACCACGCAATTGTGCTTCATTATCAAGTTCAGTATTAAGTCTTACATAATCTGATACATCCGCTATGTGAACAAATAATTTATAATCGCCGTTATCGAGACGTTTTACGGTTATTGCATCATCGAGATCCTTAGCTTCTTCACCGTCTATTGTAATTGTAAGTAAACGTCTTAAATCCACCCTGCCCTTGGCAAATTCATTATTTATCTCTTCTTCGGACGGGTTAAGAGGTAAATCCTTAACTTCAATCTTAACAGCTTCGGGAAAATCAGAACTTAATCCAAACTGACGAAGAAGTGCCAATGACTTAACGTCATTATCTTCAATTCCCCCGAGAACCTCAATTATTTTTCCGCGATATTCTCCCTTCCCTGCTTCAGGATTAAGTACTTCGCATACAACTACCATATCAAACGGAGCACCGTTCAGATGATTGCGTTCAATGGAAATATTACCTATACTGCTTGCATTCTTAAACGAATGGTCCGGAACAACAACACCGGCAAGAACCTTGTCATTGTCAACCTGTCGCAATATACCGACCACTTGATTTTTTACCTGAAGCGGACCTCTCGGTTCTATATCACTTAAACTGAATTCTTCGCCTGTTATCATATTTACCTCACTGTCAGTTAACAATACACCAATAGATAAAATCGTGCGCTATAACTTCAGGTTCACCGAAGCGTTCACATAATCTTGAATATGTCTCCGTATACAGTGCATCCTGCTCACCGTCAACATAATCATTCGGCGATACAAGAATACCATCATATTTCATATTTTGAGCGAAATCTATCTGCTCGTCAATAGACTTGTTGGTAAACAAATCGTAAAGTTCCAAATCAAAAGGACGATTTTGAGGTGCCCCGTAGGACAAGCACAAATCAGAATCATGTACCACCAACTGAGTGTGACGCTGGTGATCAAATACAGCTGAAATCTCTTCATCACGAACATACGGCATTACAAACAAATCAACAGTACCGTCCGGTGTATCATACTGCTTGGCATAATTCATTATTAAACCTACTATTTCTTCGTCGCGCTGATAATTATTGCGCGATACAACAGCCGCAGATTCATCCTTTACTATTCCGGTCTGATCCCACATTGCAAAAACAATAACCACTGACATCAGGAAAATATATATTATATTTGCTGTTGACTTAGTGCATGTATTTTCGAGAAAAGAAAAAAACTTTTCAACCAAGCATGAGGTTGCAATTGCCGCCATAAAAGCCACATAAACCACCGCACGATTATAGCAACGCAAATACGGGAACAGCTTAACAAAAATAAAATTCATACATGACGGACTTCCGACAAGAAGAATAAATGCAGTAAACAATGCAAGAGGCGTAAACAATGATTCCTTCCTATGCAAAGGCAAAATAAATACATATAAGATAATTGCCAGAAGACCGCAGGCAAGAATTAAACCTATGTAAGCCGACTCAGTCCACTCACCCAAGGTATATGTTCCGTCACGATACAGCATGGCTATACGGGAAAAAAGGCTGAAACGATGTTCCTTATCAGGAATAAAGAGCTGAATCAATTTAAGTCCCATATCTTCCGACACACGAGCTGCGTTCTGTGCGGCACGACTGTCGGCAACGGCTGTACGACCGTTCTCAATCCAGAATAAAATCGACGGGACTGCAGATAAAATAAAAGTAACTGCGCTTACGGCCACGGCCGCAAACGGCTTTATCAATTCTTTAGCTTTCCCGGAATCAACAGCACGTAAAATCGCTGCAAATGCAATAAACATGCAAGACAAAAGTGCATAATATATTCCGGTCATTCCTACAGCCGCCATAATAATCGCATTAATAGCGGTAGCTTTTATCTCTTCTGATGAAGGACGTTTGCCTTTACGAGACCAAGGACATACGAACACAAATTCACCTCGGAATACTTCCACAGCCAACACAACAGCTAACGGAACCACAAAGAAAAACGCAAGATAAACATGAGCTCTGTATCTTCCGAAAAAGAACGGCAAAATGCCATAAACGATACCCATTGTTACAGAAGTAATATTCGAGAAGTTAAGGCGTTTAAGTGCATAGATTGCCGCCAGTCCGTTCAGGTATATTGCGCTGAAAATAAAAATATTATAACCCAATACAAAATTACTCGTAATATTGGCGCAAATGAATTGTATTATCAAAAGCAAAAGATCAAATGTGTAATAATCATAAGTACTTGAACCATAAGGTGATGCAAGCTGATTATAAATAAAGATATTATGATCGGTTGCCATCTCGTGTGTTCGATGAATAACCGACACTCCGTCTCCGGTAAAATATGCTATAGGGTATTTTGTAATGTCGACAGTATTAAGACGAAATACAATATTAACTATTAACGTCAATAAAACAACAGCCGTCAAATAAGGTAATACACATGAAACAACTTTTCTGATATTGTTTGGCTGAACAGCATTGTTTCTCACTCGTGCTTTATTCATCAATATTTATCATCCTCTTTAACTTTTCTCATCTCAATGTAACAAAGAATATTATAAGTTATGTGAACCACTCTTTCAACTTTTGATTTACGACCGTATCAAGCCATAAGCAGTAAAAAAGGGGGGGGGCTCAAAGCTATTGGTAAAATACTTGCGTTAGAATCGCAAAAAATCGCATTTCTAACGCAAATCAGAGTTGAGGCAGTCTGCCTCGATAATATCGCTTTAAATACTGTTGTTTACATGTCTCGAGGATAATACTTTGGAAAGTGTTGACGATTTGAGACAGCCGTTACTTCCAAAAAAATAATCGAAACAAGAATTACTTCTTGTCATTTTTTATAAAATCCTCACCGAAAGAATCGGAATTCAGCTTATAATCAAGATCACGAACCCTTCTCTGAACATCTTCAAGAAGCTTTCTGTTACCTGCAATAACATCGGCAAGAAGTCCTACTACCCAAATAAGTGCAGCAATCATAATCAATAATGAACATAAAATAAGTGACTGTACATTACCTGAACCTGCTCCCTGAGCCAACAAAACGAGGAACCTGATTCCGAGTGCCAATCCGGCTGCAAGCGGTATAACTGCCATCATGGTAAAGAACTTAAACGGCTTATACATGAGATAAGCTCTCACTATTGTAACCATGGAACGCTTTACATAACCCATCATGCTGTGGAAGAGTCTTGAAGGGCGGAGCTCCGCGTTTGTTCTTATCGGAACAGAAGTAATGGCAATTTTTGATCTTCCTGCCTGTACTATCTGTTCGAGAGTATATGTATATTCGTTAACTACATTAAGTCTGAGTCCTGCCTCACGGCTGTATGCTCTGAAACCGCTCGGAGCATCAGGAATGTCTGTCTTGGATGCCTTTCTTACAACCCAGCTTCCGAAATGCTGCAACTTTTTCTTTACAAATGAGAAATGTTCTGTCTTATCAATCGGTCGCTCACCGATAACAATATCTGCCTCACCCTTCAGGATAGGCTCAACTATCTTTGCTATATCCGCTCCGCAATACTGATTATCTGCATCTGTATTGACGATAATATCGGCACCGCATCTCAGAGCTGCATCAAGTCCTGCCATAAAGCCTTTAGCAAGTCCCTTGTTCTGTTTGAAGTTTACAACATAGTTTACACCCCAGTTTTTTGCAACCTCAACAGTTTTATCTTTACTTCCGTCATTAATGATTAGATATTCAATCTCATCTATTCCGTCAATGTGCTTAGGCAAATCATTTAACGCTATCTCCAAGGTCTCTGCCTCGTTATAACAAGGAATTTGTATAATTAACTTCATTTTCATATCTCCTGCAGAATTAATCAATTTATTATACACAACTTCATTCTTTTATAGTATTGTCTAATTTGAATAATCTATTATATAAAGCGCCTGTATCAAAAACATGTTACAATAATGTTTGTAATAGAATTTTTACTGGAGGAATCAAAAAATGAATATAGCAATTGCAGGTACAGGTTATGTGGGATTAAGTAATGCTGTTCTTCTGTCGCAGCATAACAAGGTTTACGCAGTAGACATAATTCCCGAGAAAATCGAATTAATAAACAACAAAAAGTCTCCTATTGTTGACGCAGAAATTGAAGAGTATCTGACAACAAAAGAATTAGATTTAACAGCTACACTTGATGCCGAATTGGCTTACAGCAATGCGGATTTTGTTATCATTGCCGCACCTACAAATTATGACAGCGAGAAGAACTTCTTTGATACATCAGCAGTTGAGGCCGTAATCGATTTGGTTATGAAGTATAACCCTAATGCCGTTATGATTATTAAATCCACCATCCCTGTAGGTTTTACAAAAGCTATACGTGAACGCAAGGGTTCAAAGAACATCTTGTTCAGCCCTGAGTTTTTACGTGAAAGTCGTGCTCTTTATGACAACCTTTATCCTTCAAGAATAATTGTCGGAACAGATATGGATGATCCGCGTCTTGTTGAAGCTGCAAAAACTTTTGCCGGTCTTCTTCAGGAAGGTGCCATCAAAGAGAATATCGATACATTGTTTATGGGTTTCACTGAAGCCGAAGCTGTAAAGCTCTTTGCTAACACTTATCTCGCATTACGCGTAAGCTATTTTAATGAACTTGATACTTATGCCGAACTTAAAGGACTGGATACACGTTCAATTATCGACGGTGTATGCCTGGATCCTCGTATCGGTACACATTATAATAATCCTTCATTCGGTTACGGCGGTTATTGTATTCCTAAGGATACAAAACAACTTCTTGCAAACTTCGCAGATGTTCCGGAAAATCTTATTAATGCCATAATCGAATCAAATCGAACCCGCAAGGATTTTATATCTGAACGTGTTCTTAAAAAGGCCGGATATTATGCTTACGATGACAGATATGATGCTCATAAAGAGAAAAAAGTAACCGTCGGTGTATATCGCCTTACCATGAAGTCCAATTCCGACAATTTCCGTCAGAGTTCAATACAAGGTGTTATTCGTCGTATTAAAGCAAACGGTGCCAAAGTAATTATTTATGAACCGACACTTGAGGATGGTTCAACATTCTTCGGTGATGTTATTGTAAATGACATTAGTAAATTCAAGAAAGAAACCGACGTAATCATTGCAAACCGATATGATATTTTGCTTGATGACGTTCAGGATAAAGTTTATACCAGAGACTTATTCAGAAGAGACTGATTTCCATACGTATCTGTCAAAGGGCTTGCTTAAACACACAATAATAAAGGAATGTCTCTGCTTTTATAAGCTTCAGATACATTCCTTTTTTGTTGTTCTTTTATTCAGTTAATCAATCTCAGAATTTTGCTTTTGCTTCCTCAAGCACATCAATTACTTTATCACACCATCTGTCAAACTCAGGATCTTCTTTCTGAAGCTCAGGATGCTTTAAAACATTCTGAACCGTCATATCAATTCCGCGTGCTGCAGTTATCTCAGCATGAAAGTCCGGAACTGTTGCCAAAAGTTTACTGTTATCGAATACTACTGAATTCGCTTTATCTCCTATAAGACTTCCTTCAAAATCATAATCACCGACTTTGGCAAGGAAGGCAGATGACACATAATAAGGGTTAAGCTTTACCCCCAAGCTGTCAGCTATTGCCTGATATATCTGATTCCATGTAACTGTCTCACCGGATGTTATTTGAAAGGCTTCCCCTATCGCGTGCTGATTTGCCATCAATCCTACAAAAGCACGTGCAAAATCCGAATTATGAGTAATTGTCCACAAAGAAGTACCGTCTCCGTGAATAATTACCTTCTTCCCCTCTTTTATTCGCTTAACTACCTGCCAACTGCCGCAGTTACCGTGAACACCCAAAGGAACACTTCTCTCATCATAAGTATGACTCGGACGAATAATTGTAACAGGAAAATTCTCGGTTCTGTAAAGCCTCATAAGATAATCTTCACATAAGGCCTTGTTGCGTGAATACTCCCAATACGGATTTACAAGCGAAGTACCCTCATTAACTATATAGGATTTGCATGGTTTATGATATGCCGAAGCAGAACTTATATACATAAATTGACTTGTTTTACCGCAAAAAATACGATAATCACGTTCAAGCTGTTCAGGAACAAAGCCTATAAAATCGCATACTGTATCGAAGTATAAATCACTTATCGCTTCCTTAACCCTATCCTCATCATTGATATCAAGATTAATTACATTTACCTCAGCCGGAAGTTCAGCGGTTCTGGAACCTCTGTTAATGAGAAAAACATCCCATCCCTTCTCAACAAGAAGCTTGGTTATTGCCATGCTGATAGTACCGGTTCCGCCTACAAACAATGCTTTCATATGAGTCTCCCTTCACTGAGTAAATCAAAAAATAACGGTCGAATAATTTTATAATACTTCTATGATCCCTTTTCGAACAGAATCCATACGCGAATCACTGATTCCGAAATCCATTTTTTTATAGCTCCAACAGGCACGACCTATTCCATACTTATCAAATGTCGCACATATAAGCTTATACCATTCCAATGTTTCTTCCGGTGACGCACGATCGATAACACCGAACTCTCCGCAATAAAGGCATGTGTTGCGTTCTGCTGCTATCTCTATAGCCTCCTTGAAAAGGTTTTCAAAGTATGAGATATCAGGCGTACTGTCGGGATTAAAGCCTTCGTACTTGGCGCAGTCCTGACTTATATTTTTTATCGTCATCTCTTCATAATATGAATAAGGAGAATTCAATTTCATTCTGAATGAAGTGTCCATTCCTGCTACCCAAGGTGCGCCTTGGTGTGTAAAAATAAGTGGCTCATAACAATGAAAATTATAAATTATATTCTCATCCTGCGGCAAAGCCAAATCAGGAACTGCCTCAACACTGTTATTCCAATATCCGCCTACCAAAATCTTTATATCAGGACAAATCTTACGAATGCGTTTAATGCATATATCCGCCACTTCATTCCATTTGTCACAATAATCCTTTGATGTAACCTCATTAAGAAGCTCGAACGCAAGCATATCACCGTTTGAACCGAATCTTGAAGCAAACTGTTCCCAAAGCTTATAAAATCTCTCCTGATACTTTGCAGAATCAAAAAAACCTTCTTCTTTATAACCCGGATCAAAAGAATAACCATATGTCTTATGAAGATCGAGAATCATATTAAGACCGTTTTGTCTGCACCACATAACAGCCTTCTCTATATATTTAAATCCGGATTCCTTATAGTTTCCTTCTTTATCCTCCACAAGTTCATAATCAACAGGAATTCGCACATGATCCAGGCCCCAACTCTTAATTACGGCGATATCCTTCTCTGTAATAAAAGTATCATAATGCTCCTTGGTATGTATGCACTGTGACAACCACCCGCCGAGATTTATTCCATGCATAAACCCTTTAAAATCGATCATATTTGCCTCGCGAAAATTTAATTACTTGTTTGCCTTAACAAAATTCCATGCATCTTTACACATTCTCTCAAGATCAAATTCAGCTTCCCAGTCAAGCTCTTCCTTAGCCTTAGCAGGATTAGCATAGCATTCTGCTATATCTCCCGGTCTTCTTTCCTTAATTACATAAGGAACAGGAACATTATTTACTCTCTCAAATGTTTTAACAACATCCAAAACAGAATAACCTGTTCCTGTACCGAGATTGTAAATATTTACGCCTGTTGAATTAACAACCTTGTTAAGTGCACACACATGTCCCTTTGCCAAATCGACAACATGAATATAATCTCTGACGCCTGTTCCGTCCGGTGTATTATAATCATCACCGAATACTCCCAGAACATCAAGTTCCTTATCTGCCACCTTAACAATATAAGGCATCAGATTATTCGGGATTCCGTTCGGGCTCTCACCGATTAATCCTGATTCATGTGCTCCTATTGGATTGAAATATCTGAGCAAAACCACGCTCCAATCCTTATCAGCTACTGTGACATCAGTCAGAATATTTTCCTGCATAAGCTTAGTGTTACCATATGGATTTGTTGTATGAAGCTCAAAATCCTCCGATATAGGTACTGACTTAGGACTTCCGTAAACAGTTGCAGAAGAACTGAAAATAATTCTCTTGCAATTATATTCATTCATAACCTCAATCAAATTAAGTGTACCTGCAATATTGTTTTTGTAGTACATAACAGGCTTAGCTACGGATTCTCCTACTGCCTTAAGTCCGGCAAAATGAATCACAGCATCAAAATCTTTATTCTCATTCTTATATTCCTCGAAAATGCACTTCAAGTCATCCTTGTTGAGCATATCGACGTTAAAGAACTTCGGCTTTATTCCGGTTATAGTCTGTATTTTATCCAAAACATCAATTTGTGAATTACTGAGATTATCAAATATAACAACTTCATGACCGCTTTTTATAAGTTCTACCGCTGTATGTGAACCTATAAATCCGGTTCCTCCCGATACAAGAATTCTCATTTAAAATCCCTCCTTAATTATCAAGCATATACAAATATCTGATACCGTTGTCATCCTCATAAATAAGGAAACTGTCAATATCCTTATACATATTTGTTACTCTGATTTTGCCAGCAATTAATTTATATAAACAATTGCTTTCGTCTAATTTTACACTTAATTCATCATCATAGATAGCAAAATCTTTTATATACAAATCGTAATCTTCTTCATCAACTAATTCATAAGTCTTTAAGCTTTCGGTGACAATATCAAAATACATCAGCACAGACATATCCTGAGTCATCATAAAGCCGCCTCCAATATTCTTAAAGTTGTTGTCGACTGAAGAATCAGGAATTTCCCATCCCATTATATGCCCGTCATTTAATATCGATTCGTCTTCTGTCTCTGCATTATACATATCAACGTCGTTGCTTCGTTTTGACGAGTCTTCGGCTGTTGTTTCTTCCGCTTCTGCCCCAAAACCATCATATAAACTTTTTACACGTGTAGTAGCCTCGCTGAGATACCGAGCGTTTTCAAACGAATCAGCGCTTTTATCAAAACTGTCAGACATTGCAAAATATATACTTCCTGCAACTAAAACAAACACAGCGGCAGCAGAAATATACGGAATTACACGTTTTATTCTGCTTACCGGGAGAGATGTGGTCTTTGCTTTATTTATATTTCCCTCCGGTTCTTCATGCGAGAATTTAAATATACTGTCATTCTTATCATTTTCTTTCACACTGTCAGACAAGCTGCTGACTGTCCTCTTATTGTTGAAATACTTCTCACGAAGCAATGCAGTCTCGTTTAAAACATCATCATCAATCGTCCCTATTATATCCATAAGAAGTTCAGCGTTTTTGTTATTATCATTGTTTTTCATGAGAAAAAACCCTCCTTTGCAAGAAAGCTTTTCAAATCCTGCCTCATTCTGAACAATGTTGTTTTGGCTTTTGCTTCAGATATATTGAGATAAGCTGCACAATCCTTAACTGAATCCATATAGAAATATCTTCCTATGAACAGTTTCCTTGAATCATCGCTTAATGAAGCAATGAATTTCATAATCAAATCATGTCTCAGCTTCTCTTCACCATCGCTTACAGGATTAGTGGTTTCCTCTGCTTTCACTTCAACACTGTCTCCTACGGTCTCGCTGAGTTCCTCAAGAGATGAATCGTAATTGGAACCGGCACGTCTGCCGGCATTCTTATAGCGATATCGATCTATTGAGATCCTTCGGGTTATTTTGGCAAGATAAGCAGATAACGCCGACGGTCTTTGCGGCGGAATAGAATTCCATGCCCCAAGATAGGTATCATTGACACATTCTGTTGAATCCTCAAGATTATTCAGAATGTTCAGTGCTACTGTTGTAAGATAACGTTCATACTTTATTTGAGTTTCCGTGATAGCATTCTCATCACGATTCCAATAAAGTGTAACTATCATACTGTCTTCCATCATTGTCACTATGCTCTCCTGTAAATAAACTCGAATTTATTTGCCGATGGTTACAAAAATCATGGTTGTTCGCCAAAAATAACAGTATCTCTGTTTTGAATAACAATATTATCAGGCTTCCGGAATGAATAATCATTATCTGTATTCATCACAGACCAGTCGGAGCAATTAATCGAGAAACTTATTGTTAAATAAGCCCCTTTAGAAACACTCAAACTGCTGTCAGTTGTCATTACGCAAACAGTATCAAATAAATCTGACCCGCTATCTATTTTATCATATTTTCCGCTGAAGTCGGTAATAGGATTATATGAGCCGTCAGCACCCAAAACAGCTGCATGATAGCAAGCAAAATCGAGACTCTTGTTGTCATCATTTGTAAGATAATACAATATCTTTAACTCATTTACGGCTATTGCGGTATCACCGTTATTTGTAATCTTTAATTCTCCGGCAATGCAGTTTGTCTGATTTCCGTTATTGTTATAGGTAATTGTAACTGTTAAGTCCTCGCTCTCAACGGTTCCGCTTGTATTGTTTCCGGTATCAGTGTTTGTATTCGCTTCGGGATTTACGTTTGCTTCAGAAGATGAATTTTGAGATGTTGAAGCGGTATCACTTATAATAATTTTTGAATTTCCGCCTTCACCCGGCTCCGTTCCGTATACTAAAGAACCGTTCTCGTACATTGCAAGGTTAATTCCGTCTGACATACTTCCGCTCTGAAGCCCCTGATAAGAAGGATCGTTACTGCTGTCCCATATACCGTCAGGTCCTATTAATCTGACCTGTATTTCTTTTTTGCATTCGCTCTGACCGCCCGGATAGAATTTTGCTTCATCAAAGGACACCGACAAATAATAAATATCATCTTCCTCATTCCAGACACCGATACCGTTAATAACAGCATCCTGCATATAGTTTGAGGATATGGTAACGTCATCTGCAGAATAACCTGCCTCAATAACCTCGGATAAATCAATAAAATATCGGAGTTCATTGCTCTCAGGAGTTCTTGCAGGCCATGCCGTCTCATTGTATGCAACGACTTTAATTTCCGTAAATCCGTTCCCTTCGGTATTTATTGATGCCTCACAAGAATATTCGTTAATTGTCGGTTCTTCAAAGCATCCGAAGTCCTTTATTGTCTCGCCGTGATATTCACTGTAGAGATATGCCAACAGTCCTGTAAAACCGGCATTGTAATCACATGCAACCTCGTTGGTGTTGTAATTGGATACCTCATCAGTGTATGAATCGTTAGCATCAGGACCTCCAACAAGAGCTCCGCACAGAGTATGTCTTGCATTCGAAGGCTCATTCATGTTGTCACAATAAGAGCCTTGTGCTGTTCGGTGATGCGGATGAACCGGATAATTCTCGCCAAAGCCTATCTGAAATGATCTTCCCGATGAACCGAGTGCATAATCAGCCTGATTTTCGGCAAACGTCCTATACTCAGCCGACTTATCCGCAGAGCAAATATCGGAATGAGCGTATATCTCGGCAATAAAAGCGGTTGTGGTTGCATATCTCAAGGAACCCCAGCTGTCCAACCACGCTAAGCCCTTAGGAGTATATGTTATATCGTTTACCCAAAAATCAAGATGCTTCTCTACATCCGATTTATATTCTTCCTTGTCTGTTATTTGAGCCAGCATAAGTGCAGCACCTATATGAACATCATCCCAACAAAAGGCCCAGTCAGAATCATGTCCCGCCTGCTTATAATATTCCTCTGACTTATCTATATATGAACTGTCACCGGTAGCATAATAAAGCCATATGCCTGCCCATGAAAGTTCATCATAAAATCCGCTCCATGAATCATAAAAACCGTTGGCTGCCGTATAACCTGAATCACTTTTATATTTCTCGGCAAATTCATAAAGGCTCTTGGCATGCTTAAGACATTCATCGGCAAAATCGGGATCCGATTCTTTCCATATCAGTGAACAAAGCGCCAATGAAGCTGCAGTCTCTGCCGTAACAGCCGAACCGGGATTATCGGAATCCACCTTGTAACACGGTCTTTCCATCTCATTTTCGATAACTTCACAAGGTCCCCACCATGAATGATCCTGTGAACCGTTACCGACTTGATAATAATATATTTCGTCCTCCGGATGGCACTTAATAAAATACTCGTTAGCCCATCTTATATTACCGAGTGCATATTCCAATTGACCCGACTCGGAATAAGCTTCCGGTGTCTCAAAAACAGACCATGCCAATACTGAAGCAGTATATGCCATCGGAAGATTGAATTTTACATTATCTCCTGCATCAAACCAACCGCCCGAGAGATCCAAGCCTTCGCTCGCACCGTCAGATATACAGGAATCTCCTCGCCAATTACATCTGGTATCTTGCGGCAATTTTCCGCTTCGTTGCAGTTCATAGAAAATCAGAGATTTCTGTAAAGCTTCACCATAGTTATAATTTCCGGTTCCGGGAATTCCCTCATAACCGGTGCCGGTTATCGTACCTATTACAGCATCGGTTGCGGTTGAAGTTACATTTGAATTATCATCTGTAACTGCAGTTGTCGATTCAGTCTCGGTTGTTGTTGAAGTTTTTGCTTCCTGCGCTTGTGTTTCTGTTTGAACGGTGCTATCGTCGTTCTCATTTTTATCCGAAGTCTTCACGCCCTGCGTGTTTGTACATCCCGAAAACAAAAGCACAACAGCCATCAATTCTGAAATAAGCTTCTTCATTAGAACCACCTCCGATTATACAGATGGATTATATCAAAAAGGCAGAGTATATAAAACCCGACTTATCTTCAAAGACAAGTCGGGTAATGTAACTCGTACGGGTTAAATATTAAAGAAGATTGACGCCGTTATCTTTAGCCTTCCTTACCACGTCCTCCGGCCATACAGATGACTGTACCTCGCCTATATGTGCTCTTTGCAGGAAGAACATACATATTCTGGATTGACCTATACCTCCGCCGATTGTAAGCGGAAGCTCATCCTTTAAGACTGCCTTTTGGAAAGGAAGTTCTGCGCGAGATTCACATGAAGCCTTCTTAAGCTGTTCTCTCATTGACTCCGCATCTACTCGAATACCCATAGATGACAGTTCAAGCGAGATATCAAGAATCGGATAGTAAACAAGAATATCTCCGTTAAGCTTCCAATCATCATAATCAGGAGCACGACCGTCATGTCTCTCACCTGATTTAAGCTTGTCACCTATCTGCATCAAAAACACTGCGCCATATTTGCGAGCAGCAAGATTCTCTCTCTCCTTAGAGGACTTATCCGGATACATATCCTCAAGCTCCTGAGTTGTTATAAAGGTAATCTCACTCGGGAGAAACGGATCCATAAAATGATACTTTCCGCACATGTAGAACTCAGTTTGCTTAATTGCCATATAAATCCTGAATACGGTTTCCTTAAGAGTATCAATATTACGTTCCTCTCTCGTAATAACCTTCTCCCAGTCCCACTGATCAACATAAAGAGAGTGAATGTTATCTGTCTCCTCATCGCGTCTTATGGCAGTCATATCTGTATACAGACCTTCACCTGCCTTAAAACCATAATCTTTGAGCGCCATTCTCTTCCACTTTGCAAGTGAGTGTACTATCTCAACCTCTTTACCGTTCTGTTCCTTAATGTCAAAGGTTACCGGACGTTCAACACCGTTCAGGTTGTCGTTCAGACCTGACTCCGGATAAACATAAAGCGGAGCTGATACTCTCGTAAGGTTAAGCGCGTCTGCCAAAGCTCTCTCAAAGTAGTCCTTAACCTCTTTAATGGCTACTTCAGTCTCTCTGATTGTTTGCGGACTTTTGTATCCGTCAGGAATAGTAATTGTTCCCATTTTTGTCACCTCTTTCTCGAAAAGCCTTCCTTAAGCTTCTCCACAATCAAATGCCCGTTACAAATTCTGCCGAAAACAAAAAATCCCAAGCAGAATTCCAACTGCTCAGGACGATTAATATCGCGGTGCCACCTGATTTACTGTTGTATAAACAACAATCACTCTTCGGTTCTATCAAACCTTGCCTTCTTCACGCGAGGCTCACGGCTCAGCTACTTGTTTCCTTTCACATCGCGGCTGTTAAAGTGTTATTCATTTGAATTCAATTCTGCAGGATCTCACCTTTCCCTGTTCTCTGTGAGCGATAATTCAAACTACTTCTCTTCGTCTTCGCCTTTGGTAATATTAAATTACTTCGTAATTCTACAACTTAAAGTTTGCTATTGTCAATAAGTTATTTTTTCTTCACTTTTGTTATTGAACCATCCGGATTCTTTATTGACATAGAATCCAGCTGTGCTCCGAGATTTGCCATAAAAGCCTTACGATACTCATTACGAAGTACGGTCTGCTCTTCTTTTTCTTCCTGAGTTAGACCTTCAGCTGTTTTTGATTTTCTGCTGAGTTCATTGATTCGATTTATTAAAGCCTGCATTTCCATGTTTTTTCTCCCGTTCGGAAATATTTATTTCTCAATTGACATGTGTATTATACTCCACAGTAAAAAATAATCAAAAAAGTTATTGACAAATCGCTTCTTTCTCAATATAATATCCCTTGTCGGTTGACAAAATAACTTCTGCGGGATTAACTCAGTGGTAGAGTGTCACCTTGCCAAGGTGAAAGTCGCGAGTTCAAGTCTCGTATCCCGCTCCACTTAAACATCGTATCGTTAGGTACGATGTTTTTATTTGCGTAATAATATATATATTAAACGGATAAAACCATCATATCGGCATTTTGGCCTTTGCCGTAATAGTCCTTACGTTCCGAATACTTAACAAATCCGAATTTATCATAAAGAGAGATTGCTCCGTAATTGGTCGAATTAACTTCCAAAAATATTTTGCTTATTGCATGTTCACTGCAAAACTTCACCAATGTATCAATAAGTCCCATAGCTACACCCATACGCCTACAGTCTTCCATAACACAAATGTTGCCTATCTCCATCTCATCCAAAACATACGTATATCCTACATAGCCTTTTACATCATTCCCGTTATTGAAACACGCCACAAAAGCACCGCCGTTAGGATTGCAGAGTAAGTCATTAATCAACTGTATATTCCACGGATGTGACATACAGTTGTTTTCCAAAGCTAATATTGCATCAGAATCGAAAGCTGATGCTTTTCTGTATACAACATCGGCACTCATCTCAGTCATTGGCAGGATTGTATTTTATTCTCAAACGTTCCGCCTGTGCCTTGGCACAATACATCGGTTCCAAATTCAAAGCAGAAACAGGTTCATACAAATTATCAATAAGCTTCTTGGCGGCACCGTATATACCCTTAGGCAAAATAACCGCCCCGGGAGCATAATTTACAGACAAAACCTCTGTACAAAAATCACTGTTATTTATTGCCTTGTTAACTGTATTACTTCCGTCACCTATAACGATAAAATTCATGTCACCGATAATGGTCATTTTACGTAATATTGCAATTAAGTCATCGGCATTATAAGCATTATCCGGAATAAGGCGCATATAATTATCTGCCGTAAAAACACCGGCAAATACCCTGTTATTGCGTGCCTCGAAGCAAGAGATAAATATCGTTTTGTCCTTCGGCGTATCGACAGGATCTACGCTTCTTGCCAATGCCTCAACGGAAGATACAGGTATACACTTAACATCGCTTGCTGCTGCCATTCCTTTAACAAAGGATAAGCCGATTCTTATTCCCGTAAAGGAGCCCGGGCCGACAGTTACGGCATAAGCATCTAAATCGCTGTGCTTAAGATTATTCTCCTGCATAACTTCATGCACAAGCGGCATAAAGGTCTCCGAATGTGTACGTCTCTCAAAGCTGAGCTTGTAACTTAACTCCCTGTTATCATCATACAAACCGGCACAGCAGGTGCTGTTACTGGTATCCATCGCCAAAATACGCATATTGTCTCCTGTTTTATAAGCCTTCTATAGTAATGTCGCGTTCTTCACCGGTACCGGTTATGGTGACACGAATTATTCTTCTTTCCGTCATCTCTTCAAGCAAATCCTCTATGACACTGCTCCATTCAATTATACAGATACCGTCTCTGTAAAAGTATTCTTCAAGGCCGCTGTCAAGAAAATCATCAGAGCCTGTAAGTCTGTACGTATCAAAATGAAAAACCGCCGGAACCTTGCTGCCTGCATCACCGGTATACTCATTTACAATAGTATATGTCGGTGAACATACACGGGCATTTATATCAAGTCCCTCGGTTATTCCCCTGGTAATTACTGTTTTGCCTGCGCCCAAATCGCCGTCAAGCGTAATTATATCGCCTGATATAAGACTTTCTGCCAGCTTATGACCGATTGCAATCGTATCTTCAACACTTAATGATATTAATTTCTCTGACATATTAACCGCCTCTGTTAAATTCCTAACTTATTATACATTGTAAATCAAGCTTTTCGAGAAGAAAATCAGTAGAAAACCTCTTCCAACGTAAGTCCTGACGGCGGAAGGGTGCGTCCTGCACGTTTACGGTCGCATGCACTAATTATATCCGGAATCGCCTCAGGCTCTATTCTTCCCCTACCTACATCAAGAAGAGTTCCGGCAATTATTCTCACCATGTTATAAAGGAAGGCCTCACCTGCAACCTTTATCTCGATTATGTTCGGATTCTGCTCCGAACGTGCTACAAGCACCTCGTGAATTCGTCTTATTGTCGTAATCTGACTTCCGCCCGAAGCACAAAAAGATGCAAAATCGTGTTCTCCTGCGAAATATTCAGCCGCACTTTGCATTTTCGCCAAATCAAGATTCCCTGCAACATAATAGGCATATCGCGACAAAAGCGGACTCCTGGTCCGGCCTGTATAAAGCCTGTAGCAATAGCGTTTGCCTTTTGTATCAAATCGAGCCGACTTCTCTTCATCCACATAATATGCCGACTTCACTGCAATATTCTCAGGAAGAAAAGCATTTACCGCATAGGGAATTCTGTCTTCATCTATATGAAAAGGCGCATCAAAATGACTCACGTGACCGCGTGCATGTACTCCGGCATCCGTTCTTGAACAACCGGTTACTTTAATATTCTCTTTATATACCTGAGAAAGAGCATTCTGGAGTTCACCCTGAACCGACGGACCGTTATCCTGGTACTGATAACCGACATAATCCGTTCCGTCATATTCAGTTACAATAAAAACTCGCTCCACCGTTTTGTTTTCCTTTTCGAAAAGAATAGTCAAAATCAATCAGACTTAAACTATATTATGTTATCCGAATAAAAAATTCAACAAAAAACGCACGTAACTCTTCAATTCCGTGCGTTTTTACAGAAAGTCTAAATTATCCTTCTATTCCGTCGTCAACACAGGATTTACCCATCATTGCTGCACCGACAATACCTGCATCATTACCCATCTCGGCAAGCTTAATTATTGTTTTCTTTACTCCCGGACCAAAGTACGGACGTGACATTGTCTTCTCCTGAAGCGGCTTAAGAAGCGGATCGCCTTCGTTACATACACCGCCGCCGATTACAAGAACCTCCGGCATAAATGCATTTATCGCATTTGCAAGACCGTCAGCAAGATAATCCGTATACATATCAACTACGTCAGAAGCAACTTTATCACCCATTCGCATAGCTTTAAATGCTATCTTTGCATTTATCTTGCCTTCATCCTTAATCACCTGATTAAGCTTGGATGAAGGATTCTTCTCTGCAGCTTCCTTGGTCATTCTGACAAGCGCGCTTGCAGAACCGTACTTCTCAAAGCACCCCTTACGGCCGCAAGAACACGGTTCACCTCCTGATACGAGAACTGTATGACCGAACTCTGAGCCGGCCTGATTAAAGCCTGAATAGATTCTGCCGTTTATAATTACTCCTGCACCGATTCCGGTACCGAGCGTTATGGTAACTGAATTCTTTACACCCTTTGCCGCACCTGCCACTGCTTCAGCCATTCCTGCACAGTTAGCATCATTATCTATATATACCGGAAGATCTGCGATATCCTTTATCAATTTACGCATAGGTGCCATATTAAAAGGAAGATTATTAGAGTATACAAGTACCCCTTCTTTGTTATCAGGTGTTCCCGGTGAACCGATACCTATTGCCTTAATATCCTTTACATCAAGCTTAGCATCCTTAATTACCGTTAATGCAAGCTTACCCATGTCATGGATTATTTCTTCCATCGGGCGATTAGCGTTTGTCTTTATTGAGCTTCTGTTTAACATCTCACCGGTATCCGTAACTATACCGGCCTTAATGTTGGTACCACCCAAATCAATGCCTACATAATATGCCATATTATTGTCCCCCATTTGTAAATATTTGTCCTCACAGCATCATCTGTGCATATTTTGTCACTTTACACACAGACCAACGCTGACATTTTATCACACATGCTTATAAAATATAATATGTTACTTCCAAATATTATTTAATACCAGGAGAGCTACTGCGCAAAGAAGCATAAAGAGTCCGATAAGCACATCTTTAAGTGTCAGTTTGAGCGGATTCAGTTTGGTTCTTCCCTCTCCTCCATGATAGCATCTGGCATCCATCGCAATTGCAAGCTCATCAGCTCTTTTGAAGCTTGATATTAAAAGAGGAATAAGAATTGATGTGTAGCCTTTTATTCTGTTTATTATGCTTCCGGTATCGTAGTCAGCGCCTCTCGATACCTGCGCTTTCATTATTTTATCGGTTTCCTCAATAAGTGTCGGAATAAATCTCAACGCAATTGACATCATCATACTTAATTCATGTACCGGAAATTTTACCAATTTCAGCGGAGCCAGAAGACTCTCGAGCGCCTCTGATATCTTAAGAGGCGTTGTTGTAAGCGTAAGAAAAATACTTGTTGATACAATCATCAAAATAAGTCTTATTGCCGTTATGGTCGCATTTCTGAGTCCGATATCCGTAATTGTTATTATCCAACGACTGAAAACTACATCTCCCTGCTTATTGGTTACTGCATTTAATATGAATATAAATACTGCTACAGGCAATACCGGAGTAATACTTGTACCGATAACCTTGAGAGGCAATCTCGCAACAATAATCTGAAGCATCAGACACAACGCCAGCATTGCCATAACCTGTGGAACAGATACCGTAAATACTACCACCATATATAAGAAAAACATTATTATTTTTATTCTCGGATCCAGTTTATGTAAAGGAGAATCACCTTCAACATAACGGCCGAGACTTATCTCGCCGTTCATACCGTGGCTGCCTCCTTTAATATCAATTCAACTGCATCTCTATAATCTCTTACGCCGGCAATTCTTTGCTGAGTCTCTTTGTCTCTTGGTTCAATAATCATATCCAAAAGGCTGTGTAAAACCGGGCGCTTTATTCCCAGACTGTTTAAAAGATCACAATCGGCAAAGCTTATTGATGTATCCTTAGCTTCCAGTGTCTTTCCGTCACTTAGAATAAGAACTCGGTCTGAGAATCTTATAACATCATCCATATTATGAGATACTATGATTATTGTTACTCCATGCCTTTTTAGATTGTCGATAATCATAAACATATCATTCTTACTTTTAGGATCCAATCCTGCCGCCGGCTCATCCAGAACAAGTATACGAGGCTCCATAGCCAAAACTCCCGCTATTGCCACGCGTCTCTTCTGACCGCCTGATAATTCAAAAGGACTCTTGTTTAATATTTTTTGCTTAATTCCGACCAGCTTTACCGTATTATCTATTATTTGTTTACGTTCTTCTTCATTCTTACCCTGTTTCTTAAGACCGAATTCTATATCTTTATATACGGTTTCCTCGAAAAGCTGATATTCAGGATATTGGAATACCAAACCGACATTCTCACGAATGTGTTTTATATCCTTTTTATTACTGGTTTTCAGTACTTTTCCGTCACGAGTATTAACCTTCACTACTCCTGAGGTTGCCTTCATAACGGCATTAAGGTGCGAAATTAATGTGGTTTTACCACATCCGCTCTTTCCTATGAGTGCCAGCATCTCTCCTTCTTCCACAGTAAAATTAACCCCGTTAAGTACAGGTTTTTTACGATTATCATAGGTATATACAAGATTCTCTGCTGTAAGAATGTTTGCGTTTCTCTGATGATGCTCACGGGATTCAGTTATTACGTTCTTTATACCGGCTGTTTTTACAGCATCTTTAATATATTTAACCGTTGACTGAATATCTGCAAAGCATTCCTTCTTCGGAGCGATTCCCGTTGACCTTGCTATTTCATTTGCAAGCTTTATGTGGTGAGGTAATTCCAACCCTAATCCGGTTATTCTTTTCTCATCTTCAAATATATCTTCAGGTTTTCCTTCAAGGCATATCCTTCCTGTATCAAGAACATATATCCTGTCAGCACGCATTGCCTCATTCATATCATGTGTAATTGTTATAAGTGTAAGATGATTCTCTTTTGTTAATTTTTCTACCAGCTCCAGAAACTCATCTCTTGCTTTTGGATCGAGCATTGAGGTTGCTTCATCCAAAATAAGAATCCTCGGATGCATTGCAAGTGCGCCGGCTATTGCTAGCTTCTGCTTCTGTCCGCCGGACAGTCTTGCGGCTTCTCGTTCCTTCAGATCATACAGACCGACTCTTTTGAGACTCTCGTCTACTCTTTGTCTTAATTCAGGATTTGGTATTCCCAAATTCTCAGGTCCGAAAGCTACATCCTCTTCAATTGTAGCCCCTACAATCTGATTATCCGGATTTTGAAATACTATGGCGGTATTTTTTCTTATCTCGCTGAAAGTAGCTTCTTCCTTTGTATTGTTGCCCAAAACGTACACATCACCCTCAGTTGGTACCTCCAATGCGCTTATCAATTTAGCCATTGTTGATTTACCTGAGCCGTTGTGTCCTAAAATAGCTATATACTCGCCCTGTTTAATCTCAAAAGATACTCCGTCGAGGGCTTTTTCTTTCTCTTTTTCCTTGGCGCTGTCAGAATCAACTTCATCTGAACCATAACTGAAACTCACGTCAACCAATTTGATTGCCGAACACGAATTTTGTTGTTCTTTCTTGATATTCGCTTTTTCAGTCATACTATCTCCAGCCATTATATTGTGATACAAAAATCATTATAAAAATAATAAGGGATGGTGTAAACCATCCCTTATGTAGATTCTTCATTACAAATTTGCTCAATTAACTGTTAAATCAAACAAACTCAAGAATTGCCATCTCAGAACCGTCGCCTCTTCTGGCACCGATCTTAGTGATACGTGTATAACCACCGTTTCTTCCTACGTACTTAGGAGCAATCTCGTCAAACATCTTGTTAACAGGGTTAACTGTGTTGCCCTCTGAATCATGGCTCTTCTGAAGCCAGTAAGACATCTGCTTACGAGCTGCAAGACGTGAAGGCTTATCAACCTGAACTGTCTTTGTCTTAAC
>JAZLGO010000112.1:0-6341 GCA_045616305.1 Saccharofermentans sp.
GAGTTGCTTTATTTGCTGGTACATCATATAAGATTTACCGGTTCTTCTGATTCCAACGAAACAGTAATTAACATTTTCTTCAAGAATATAGTGTCTTTCAATCAAAGGATTGTTTAAATACATATCCTTTTGGTCAATCATAATCTGTTTTAAGGTATCTCTGTTCATGATGATTTCTCCAATCTACAAAACAATTATATATCAATGCCGTTCTGCGCACAAGACAAAAATAAAACAAAAGTGTTCTACAAAGCATAAAAGTGCGTTTTGACATAAAAAGTCCACCCCCATTGTACTTTTATATCCGAAAGTGCAATCTTTGGATAACGATTTATGCCGTTACATTCCGTAGAATTGCATATGTAAGCACGAGGCAGTGCTAGCCGACAAGCCTGACCTCCGCGAAGGAGGTACATATGCAAACAACAGAATTGATGGAAGCCTACGAAAGATCAACTCCTCATGAGCGATTCGCCTTAGTCTACAAGAATTACGAAGTCTTTATGAAACTTGTGGATTGTTATGAAGAAATCAAAGAAAATATTGGATATGTATAGGGAAGCAAAAGTTGCAAAGCAGTATGCAGCAGTAGAAGAGGAACGGATTATTAAACGTCTTAAAACTGCCGCATAAGATAAGTATGAAAAGACATATATACTTAAAGAAAATGATAAGACCAGCAGTATTGATTATATGCTAATTGAGGTTCTGGTGACTGAATGGACGACAAAATGATTGAAAAAGTATTTGATAAGATGGCAGAATTTGAACCTAATAGTGATTTATATTCTGATATTATTCAGGACTACTATTTTAACGAGGATAAGATGGATGATGTTGATATTCAGGTGGAACTTAACCTGGGAAGGACATATTATTACCGAATGAAAAGGGCAGCAATCACATTATTTGGGATTCTGCTATGGAATATAGTTGAAGAAGAATGCGTAAATTAGTGGGTATGTTTGTTATTAATAGAATCACGCAACATCCCAATTGTTTTTTGAGAGATTTGATATGGTACGATTTGTATTATTATTTTGATATTTTTGTTATTGGCGAAGGTGGGGAATATTATGAAGTCATTTGATTGCTTCGTGGATATAGAACGTTTTGTTGAGCGGACATATAGGAACCATGGCCTTTTTGTTGACTTGAAAGATGATGGAGCAGTTTGGCCACCAACAGAATCGGCTGGAAGAAAATATAAATCTTATAGTTCACTTCCTACCAAAATAATTGATGAGGTAAATAAAAATCATTTAAACGGTTTTGAAGAATTTGAGTTCATAAGTATAGCAGATTTGATATTATGTATTAATATGGCTAAAGATCATAGCAGAGGAAAAGCAAATGTGGAAAGCAAACCTATCACTAGCACGGGGAAAAGGTACTTATGTTATTTTTACTTGGTGGGCAAGTTGAAAGTGATGCCCTTACGGTAAGTATTACAGATAGTACTGAAGAAGCATTATTTAAGTATCTTCAGAAAAAATGCAGTGATGAAGGGAGTGTAAAGAAATTCAATTATATTCCGGGGCGAACAGTTTCGTATACACAATTGTGCAAACTTAGTAAACGTTATGCAAATCATATTACCGAGATAGGGATTTGTGGTGGTCTCGAAGATTTAATCAATAGGAAATTAATAGAAGAGTGTGATAAAGAAAATAGGTTATATAAACTTTCTTTTGAAGGCTGTAAAAATTTTCTTGATACTAATGTTCTAAATAAAGCAGAATAAAAGACAGAGGGATGTTTGAGTTATAAAAAGGATGGAGGCTGTCTCAAAACTTCAATGTTATTCAAAGTATTTAAGCAGGAAAGTATCAGGACAGTTTGCATCGAATTCGGTTTGCGTTAGAAATGCGATTTTTTTGGCGATTCTAACGCAATTTGTTCTCGGCGAGCGCCTCCAACGCACTGTGACAGCTTACTTCAACCCTGATTTGCGTTAGAAATGCGATTTTTTTGGTGATTCTAACGCAATTTGTTCTCGGCGAGTGCCTCCAACACACTGTGACAGCTTACTTCAACCCTGATTTGCGTTAGAAATGCGATTTTTTGGCGATTCTAACGCAATTTGTTCTCGGCGAGTGCCTCCAACGCACTGTGGCGGCTTACTTCAACCCTGATTTGCGTTAGAAATGCGATTTTTTTGGCGATTCTAACGCAATTTGTTCTCGGCGAGCGCCTCCAACGCACTGCAATTCCGCAAGATGTGTCCATAAAATTTGAAGGAAAAACGTTAATTCTTGCGGAATTTATGGTTGGAAACAACAATTTCGCAAGGTGTGACTGAAAACGGTTTTTTCAGTGAATCTTGTCTGTTTGGCACCCTCATTCACTGGAAATGGTCATTTGAGTCACTTTACAGTGACTGAAAACAGGGTTTTCAGTGATTCTTGTTGTCTCTGGCTTGAATATAGAAAGCCATAATAAACGGGGCCTGCCTCTCTGTGAATTAATCACTTTTGAGACAGCCCATTATAACTCAAACAGATAAGCTAGGAGCAGAACAAACGAAAGGAGGTGAGACAACCTATGACAGATCAACAGATTATCGCTACCTACGCTGCAAGGAGGATGACGATACGAGAAATGGCCAAGGTTTCTGGAAGATCGTATAAAGACGTTCGAAATGTATTGGTAATGTCGGGCTTTCACAACGGGAAAATGAGCTAGGACATTACGTGTATCAAGATAGGATGCATTCTGAAGGCGATTTAGACTGTTTTTTGTGACGGGTAAACCAGCCTTCACCGCGAAGCTGTCGACATGTAAAAGGGGCGCCTCACAGATTTTGAGACATCCCCTTTTGCTGTTGACAGGAAGAAAGTGATGTGTTAACATTCTCAATAGCGACCAACGGTCGCTATTGAGGTGGGAGACGTATCATGCAGGTTTTGAAGGAAGAGATTCGACAGAATATATTATCGGCGGCGCTTGATATATTCAGTTCTGTCGGTTATGAAGCCGCTACCATGAAGCAGATTGCGGAGAGCGCAGGAATAGCAAAGAGCAATTTGTATCGGTATTATCAGTCAAAAAGCGAGATATTTCATGCGGTGGCAGATATCGCAATGAAGGAGATACGTCGGTCAATTATGGGAAGCCTGACGGATTGTTTTGCTTTACCGAAGACGGATGCAGATAGAATTCGCGCGCAACTCCAAATTACACAAAATAAAGATAAGAGCAATGAAATCTGGAAAGACCCGCGAAAATTTTATATAGAGGTTATTTTTCCAATACTTTACAGCAAACGCAAACAAATACTCTTGATCCTGAAGTTGAATGATTCAATGGGGCGCAGAGAGTATGTGACAGAAATAACAGGAATCTTGGAATATCTTTTCTCGCTGTCACAAAATCTGGATATGCCGGACGGATTCTCAAGAGTTATGGCTAATTCACTCATCAGTAATGTGATTTACATTTTCAGTGAATATGAGACGAAAGAAGAGCTATCTGAGTATTTCACAGCAATAATCCAATATCATTCGTGCGGAGTGAAGTTCTTTTCGAACAAGAAAGAAGAGGGAGATAAACAATGAAAAGTAAAAAGAAGTACACCTGGTTGACAGTAATAGCAGTTATACTTTTGGCAACGGCAGGCGGAGGCATATGGTATAAGGTGCATATGCATTATGATGTGGAAGAACATGTATCCTATAACGTTGAGGTAATGGAGCAGGAGGGAAGAGAATACTCCGATGTATCAACGGTATATATGACAACTGATATAAGTCCGGAAGGTCTTGAGAATATATACAGGATGTTAGGCGCAAATCCTACGGGAAATGTTGCAATAAAGCTGTCAACGGGAGAAGCAGGCAATCCGAATCACTTATCTCCTGATCTTATAAAAGGCCTGGTGCAGAGTGTCGACGGAACGATAATTGAATGCAATACCGCATACAGTGGATCAAAGCGTGCTGAGACCGCAATGCATCTGGAAGTGGCCAAAGAGCATGGATTTACCCAAATAGCTGATGTGGATATTATGGATGCAGAAGGTTATATGGTTATCCCGGTTGAAGGCGGTGAACATCTTAAAGAGAATTGGGTTGGAAAAGATCTGGCTGATTATGACTATGTTATTGTCCTTTCACATTTTAAAGGACATCCTATGGCAGGGTTCGGCGGCGCTTTGAAAAACATCTCGATCGGTATCGGTTCCCGTGAAGGAAAAGTAAGGATCCATTCGGCAGGTGTGGGTTCAAATCCTGCTTTTTTTAATATTCTATCACTTACAACAAACCAGAATGATTTTACAGATTCTATGGCGGAAGCAGCAAAATCCGTGTCTGATTATGAGAATAACGGTCAGAACATAATATATATCAGCGTGATGAATCGTATGTCAGTAGATTGTGATTGCGTATCAGACCCGGCAGATGTAGATATGCATGATATCGGAATACTTGCTTCAACTGATCCGGTAGCGCTTGATCAGGCATGCATTGATCTTGTTTTCGCAGCGGAAGACGGTACTTCTTTGCAGAATAGGATTCTTGAGAAGAACGGCCTCAATATTCTTACTCACGCAGAAGAAATCGGACTTGGCAACAGAGCGTATAAACTTGTAGACATTGATGGTGAGTAAAATTGATTGAGATATTAAAGACGGAATTGGTATTTTTCGGATACTATTTCTCAAGACAATTGTCCCAGATATTCGGGTATTGGGTTGTCGGAATGATCGTCGGATCTGTTGTATCGGTTTTCCTTAAAGATAAGATTCACAACCTTATGAGGAGACTGGAAGGCACGAAGATCGGATTTGTCGGAATTGTATTTGCTTCGGCCTTAGGTATTGCCTCGCCCCTTTGTATGTATGGAACCATTCCGATTGCTGCTTCTTTCTCGAAAAGCGGAATGAAGGATGAGTGGCTGGCATCGTTTATGATGAGTTCGATCTTACTCAATCCCCAGTTGATCATATACAGCGCTGCGCTTGGAACGAAAGTTTTGTGCATAAGAATAATAAACTGTTTCTTATGCGGCATTGTGGCAGGGATTGTAATAAAGGTATTCTGTTCAAAAAAGGGATTCTTCAATTTTGATGGATTTAGTGAGCCAAAGAATAAGGATACTGATTCCAACATTGTAATCAGATTCCTCAAGAATCTGTGGAGAAACATTAAGGCAACCGGTTTGTATTTTCTCTTGGGTATTGTTCTCTCAGCACTTTTTCAGCGATATATTCCCAAGGAAACATTAACGACGATGTTTGGCGGTAATGAAGCGTGGGGTGTGCTGATGGCATCAACAGTCGGTGTTCCGCTGTATGTATGCGGAGGCGGTACGATACCTATCCTGCAAAGCTGGCTTGAGAACGGTATGAGTTTGGGAAGTGCATCTGCGTTTATGATCACCGGACCTTCTACCAAGCTCACAAATCTTGGAGCATTGAAGTCTGTATTAGGAATCAGGAATTTCGTTTTCTACTGGTTATTTGTGATAGGGTATTCGCTTGTAACGGGGTTGATTATAAATGTTTTTATAGTCTGAATTGCAACTTGGAATTCTGCGATTGAGTAATTGTTTGCCGGTTATTTTTTTGTAAAACTTCATAATATCTCCACAAAACTTTGTTAGAATAATGCAAAAGCTGATTCGGAGGAAATTTATCGGGAATTATGTACAAGATTCTTGCTGTAGACGATGAAGATGAGATAAGAGAATTGCTGGTTAACTACCTGACAGATGCCGGGTATGAAGTCATGACTGCTGCAAACGGCGTTGATGCAGTGACAGCATTTGACGAGGGACAATTCGATTTGGTGATTCTTGATATAATGCTTCCTGATATTGACGGCTTCGGAGTGTGTCAGCTGATGAGAAAGAAGTCAGCAGTTCCGATTATCTTTCTGTCGGCAATGGATGGGGAAGAACAACTCGTAAAGGGATATGATTGCCTTGCTGATGATTATGTAACTAAGCCGTTCTCTATGCCGATTCTGCTTCGCAAAATTGCTGCAATATTCAGACGTAATGACATAACTGACAGAAAGGACGATTCTCAACAGATTACATATAAGAAGTTGCTGATTGATCGCGAATTGATGGAAGTAACGGTTAACGGGAGAAAGGTAAACCTAACTGTAAGAGAATTTAATCTGTTGTGCCTTTTTGCGGAACATCCGGGACACGTATACAGCAGAGAGATGATTATCGATTCGGTGTGGAACTATAATGATGCTGTCGAAGATCGAGTGGTGGACAGTCACATAAAGAACCTGAGACAAAAAATCGGGGGAGAGTATATTGAGACAGTGCGAGGAATAGGTTATCGTGCAGCAAAATAAAGACGGCAAAGTCGGTAGTAACGGCAA